>NZ_JBGJZU010000006.1:135420-146541 GCF_041354475.1 Microcoleus sp. | reverse complement strand
CAAGGGGGGAAGGGGGACGAAAGATCGGACTCCTGTCCCCCCCTTCTTAAGGGGGGTTAGGGGGGATCTGGCCTTAATCGTCAAACAGTAGTCTGTGACAGGGTTTGGCCTTAAGTTGACACCAATGGGGGAAGGGGGACAAGGAAGATTTGCAATCAAACTTGAGTCTGCTTTTTTCTCCTCTTCCCCTCTCCCAAGTCTCGATTTCCCAGTACCGAATCGTTTTATGATGGGATCTTAAGAAATTAAGTAATCATTAAGGTTCAATTGTCAAATTATGGCTACAATTCAATTTTCCCGTGGTATGGACGAAGATTCTGTGCCAGAAGTGCGTCTAACTCGTTCTAAAAGCGGCAGTCAAGGCACGGCTACTTTTATCTTTGAAAATCCGAAAGCTCTAACTACCAGTACAGAAGACATTACTGGGATGTACATGATTGACGAAGAAGGTGAAATCATAACTCGCGAAGTTAAGGCTAAATTTGTCAACGGTCAGCCTGCTGGTTTGGAAGCTCTTTATTTAATGAGAAATAAGGAAGAATGGGAGCGTTTTATGCGTTTTATGGAACGCTACTCTGAAGCTAATGGCTTAGGATTTAGCAAGTCCTAGGTGATTGCTTCTTGGTTATTTGTTAGTTGTTATTGGCTGTGTCGCCAATAACAACTAAGAACTAACAACTAAAAACTAACAAATAACTTATTTTATATGACGCAAATTCCTCATCCTGATTTATCTGAAATGACTGTGAATTGTGCTGTTGTTACTGTTAGTGACACCCGCTCTGCTGAAACAGACCAGAGTGGTGTTTTAATTAAGAAGTTGCTGAAAGATGCTGGTCATTTTGTGGTAGCTTACACAGTTATTAAAGATGATTCGGCAAAAATTGTATTGCAAATTCAGGCTTTTTGCGATCGCGAAGATGTGGATGCGATAATTTTTAGTGGCGGTACTGGTATTTCTCCGCGAGATACTACTTATGATGTGATGGAGAGTTTGTTGGACAGAATTTTACCGGGGTTTGGGGAGATTTTTCGGTTTTTGAGTTATCAAGAAATTGGTTCTAGGGCGATCGCCTCTCGTGCTGTAGCTGGCGTTTATAAAGGCAAGTTAGTGTTTTCTCTTCCCGGCTCTAGTAATGCAGTGAAACTGGCGGTTGAGAAGCTCATCCTACCAGAGTTAGTTCATTTGGTGAAGCAGATGCGGGGCGAGTGAGGGGTGAAGTTGGTGTTTTGGGCGATCGATCGTTTTTGGATAATTTGATTTTGATGTCGATATCAAGGAATGAATAATCGACCAACTCCCATATAGTAATCAACATCTAGAACAATCTCCACAAGGCGCTCAACACATCGCTCTCGGTAGTCAAATTCGTCGAGGCGATCGATGTCTGCAATTGTCAACACGGGAAACGAATCTGCTGTATTTTCCTCGCGCATCACCTGTTCGAGTGAATCTTCACCCTTCATGTTTCGGTTGGCTGTGAGTATCATCATTTGATTTTCTTGAGCATAACGCCAAACCAAACGATCGCTCGCATCCATCGATAATCCAGCTTCCCTAAAAGTAACAAATTGAATCGACACGAGTTCAAGCCAGCCGAGTTTTGTCAAGATTCCGAGCAAAAGAAGAGCATAGCCGTCAAGATTAAAGTCAACTAAGAAAGTCATCATTTTTGTGCGGCGCGTCTTGCTTTTTGCTCCTCAAGTTTTGCCCAGAGGGCTTCTTGTCCGGGCTTATGTGGCATCATTGCAATGCGATCGAATCGTTCGCGATTGCGCTCTTCCCAATAGGAGCGAATTTCTGCTCTTGTTTGTAATACCTGTTGATACTCAGTTTCAATCTGAGTGCGATTTGCTTCAATGTAAGATAGAGCAGCGTTGATTTGATCGTCTGTGAGGTTAAATCTATTACGAATCAATCTCGGTGAATACTCAGCTTTCAGAAAATCCATAACATCATATAAAGTCAGTCGAGTGCCTGAAATCGTCAGTCCTCGCTCTGTACGGATAATAGTCGTTTGTTTGTCGGATACCGGAGTCATACCTATAACCTTTTAGGCGTCGCTTTTATTGTATCTCATATTAAATCAGGCTTAGTTATTCCCTACACGCCCAAAGTTTGTTTGGTGTTGCCTCAAATGGCTTTTGCGATTTTGATCTGACACGCATAACTCGGCACAGAAAATATAATCGGCAGAATCATCATCTTCTGCCACTTTGAAGATGCCGATACATTGTCCGTCAAGATGTTTCTCCATACCGTTTAGAATGTAACACACGCAGCCAAGCCGCACGCTGCGCCACAACTATTAATCATATCGCAGTTGCGGTCTAATACACTTTTTAAGTGCCATCGACCGCAAACATTTTTCAAACGTCAAACCTGACTATTTATTGCCTCAGCAACAATAGTCCGGTGTCTGGGAGTATTGCAAGTAATCGTCGGTGCAGCAAAACCAGAATCTACCAAAGCTTGCTCAATATCCAACCCAAAATACTGATCCAAATAAGGCTCCGTACTCTTGAGCAAAGTCAAAATATAAGGAGGCATTTTGGCATAAATTTCAGATTTGGGATTCATATCCATAATAGTCAAATGTCCGCCAGCGCGCAGCAAACGCCTCGCTTCTCGGAATATTTCCATCGTTGCCTTCTGCGGCAATTCGTGACAAACTAGAAAGATAGAAACTAAATCGAAAGCATTCCCAGGTAAACCTGTAGATTCAGCGGCAGCGTGTACCCAAGTCGGAGTTTTTTGGTTTGGTAATTCCGCTTTTTTTTGTTGGGAACGGTATTGAGCAACGGCTAAAAAATAAGGCGACAAATCCACACCGACAGTATTTGCTTCTGGGTAAACATCCTGCATAGCAAAGGTACTCATGCCCACGCTGCATCCCAAATCTACAATATCTTGGGGTGTTTGGGAAATCTGAGATTTGATAATTTCGTGATAACTTTCCCGGAGTTTAGCATCACCTTCGGCACCGGCTTCTGGCCAAATTCCCGCGTGAACTGCACGGGCGGCAACTTCAACTTCTGTGGCGGCTTCCCAACTCATATTGCCTTTTTCGTAGGCGTGAAATGAAGTTAGATAGTATTTGGGGTAAACCAGATTGGGATTTTGGACGCTGAGCAATTCTGCATCCCAATTCCTGGCTAAAAGTGCTTGGGCATCTTGTCGCCAATGCACTCCTATTTTTTCGGCTCTTTTAATCATCATTTCTCGCGCTTGATGTTTGGCGATATTCGCTAAAGGTTTGATGGAGAGTACGCCGTTTACTAAGCGTGATGCTAATCCTGGATTGGTTTTAACTTCAACAGTCATTTTTTAGGTTTATATTTTTTTTCGGGATTAATTTTAACATATATCGGCTGTTTATGTGGGTCTATATAATGAAACTTAACTTTGTGAGGGCGAGTGAAGTGTGAATATTTTGCACCACAGAGGGCGCAGAGAACGCAGAGGAGCCAGCAGAGTGAAAAGGCTGGAGGATTACAAAACGGGCTGTTGTCCTGTGGTAGTTGTTTGCATTTGTTTGCTTGCTTCTGCGGAGTTTACCCGGAATCTGGAATTGTATTTCCCGAAGTTGGAGTATTTGGAAGAACAGGTTTAAATATAGCTATTCTGGAGTTTGTGATGAGCAAGTCTATTGTGGAATTGGTTGACAATTTGCCTTCTGGTGGTATCACTGTGATGATGTTGAAGTCTCTCGATTTTGTGGTTCCTGGCCAATGGAATAATCTTACGGGTTTTGATAATACTATTCAAGCTGTTACAGGGGAAACTAAGGGCAAAGTAGTTGAGAAAATTCGCGATCGCGCGATCGCACTTTATGCAAATCCCAACGAACCCTATCAAGCCTCTCTCCGACTTTACCAGTTAGCCGACAGTGCCGACAGTGCGTTAGGAGTCACGGCTATGGCTAATAAAATTGGCGAAAACATCGGCTTTCTTTCTTTTATCAACCGCTTGACTCCCAAGGCTGACACCACTCAGACGATCGACTTATGTGTCAAAGTGGCGATCGAGCTAATTGTCTTCTGCAAACTTAACAATATTTCCCTTGACAATATGGGAGATTTTGGTAATTATTTATATCATTACAAAGACGAAGCTCTGATGCGGATGGCTGCTTTAGTCTGTGCTGATGGTTTAATTCCCCTGGGCCCGGACTTCCTTAGAGTAGCACAAAATACCCTAGTCGGATTGAATCCTTCAACCTTGCAGCAAAACTCAACTTTCCAAAATATCAGCAACCTAATTCCCGGCGGTAGTGGTGCTGCAAAACTCGGATTTGTGAACGCAACTTTTGCTTCCGCCCAAGGTTGGATGAACAATTTAGTACAGTCTCGTGGTTTAACTCCCGCTACTGTTTTAGGAAATCTTAAGCAATATGTTGATGTTACTGATGACAAGCTGGATTATGTGGCGGCGTTTTTAGATATGACTACTAATTATTACGAACATACGGGAATTCAAACAGTTGCTCGCCGATTGATCGATCGAGCTTATGCCGATATCACCTCTGGTAGAGTGTAGCAACTTGTTTTCAGGTGAGGCAAAGCAAGAGCGAGGCAGATCGCTCTTGCTTTGCCTTGTTTGAAGCCTGGATATCAATGTGATGTAAAATAAACAGATTATGTTTAGCAAATTACTTTTAATCCCTGGCGTGAAAAACAAATCACTTCCTTCATCAGTAACAGTCAAATTAGGCAAATTTGTCTGGACATCAATGTGGCAATTAATGATGTCAAAACTAGCACCGCCCGATCGCACCGGAGCATACATTCGCCCTAGCAGCAGTTTCCGAAATTTTGTCTCGACAGAAGCAAACAACCCTCACCAGCCCGCCACGGCACGATATCGCCTGTTTGTGGGTATGGGATGCCCGTGGGCCCACCGCACTCTGGTGACGAGAGCGCTCAAAGGGCTGGAAGATGCCATATCCGTGTCTGTTGTCTATCCCTCGGAAGGGGGAATGTGGGTGATGGAGTCGGAGACTTTTGGCTGCAATACGATGCCGGAACTTTACCAGTTGGCATCACCGGGCTATCAGGGGCGGTGTACGGTGCCGGTGTTGTGGGATGACTCGAAAAAGGCGATCGTTAATAACGAGAGTTCGGAGATTATTGTGATGCTAAACTCGGAGTTTAATGAGTTTGCTAGCAATCAAATGGATCTTTATCCTGTGGATTTGCGATCGCAAATTGACGAGTGGAATGAGAAAATTTACCAATCGGTGAATAACGGTGTTTATCGCTGCGGTTTCGCCCAATCTCAGGCTGCTTATGACTCGGCTTGCAGTGAATTATTTGCTGTTTTGGACGAAATCGATCGATCGCTCTCGATGAATCGTTATCTTTGTGGCGATCGGGTGACATTAGCAGACGTGCGACTATTTACTACTCTATTCCGTTTCGATGCAGTTTACTACAGCTTGTTCAAATGTAATGTGCGTCGCATTCAAGATTACGAGAATTTGGGTGCTTATCTGCGCGATTTGTATCAGTTACCGGGAGTTGCGGGTACTTGCGATTTGGAGGCTGTCAAGCGCGATTATTACGGCAATTTGTTCCCGTTGAATCCGGGCTGTATTATCCCGGCTGGGCCCGATGTGGCGAATTTGCTCAAATCGCACGATCGCGCAGGATTCAGCAACCGGGTTTCTTAGTAAAATCTTAGGTAGGATGCCAAAATTATCGCAGAAACCCAGTTTCTGTGAGTGCAAAATAACGTATCATAAATTTAGATCCTACTTAAAGTTGATTTATTTTTCATGCAGTTTGAATGGGACGAAGCCAAGAGAGCGGAAAATATTGCCAAACATCGGATTGATTTTGCAGATGTTTCTGAGATGTTCGATCTTCCTATGCTAACTGAGCTCGATCCGCGTACTGACTATGGGGAGGATCGCTGGATTGCGATCGGGTTTTTACGAAACGGTGTGGCGGTTGTTGTCTGAACAGAAAGGCAGGATGATATAATTAGAATCATATCAGCACGAAAGGCAAACCGATATGAGCGTCAACGATTCGAGCAATATCTCTGGTACTAATTGGGCAGCGTTAGAGGCGATGAATGATGAGGATATTGATTACTCTGATATTCCACCTTTGACGGATGAATTTTTTGAGAATGCTACCTTAAGAATACCAGCCGCCCAAGCTCGTAATTTGATTCAGTTAGATGCTGAGGTGATAGCATGGTTTCGAGAGCAAAGTGCCGAGTACAAAACTACGATTAATTCGGTGTTGCGGCGTTATATTGAGAGTAGTGGTAAACAGGCAGTTTAATCGCGTAGACCTGAGAAACCTGGTTTCTGATAAAAATCTCGGTTTTGATGCCACAATTCTCGTAGAAACCCGGTTTCTTGGACGGTTGCGCGTGGGTTCTGAGAAACCGGGTTTCTTACCCAAATCTCGGTTTTGATGCCACAATTCTCGCAGAAACCCGGTTTCTTGGATTATCTACTAGCTCAATATTATTCTTGAATTTCACTTATTTGCTCGTTTACTTCCTCTTCAACTTCAAAATTAATCCGTTCGTAAATCTCGCTCAACGGCATTTGAAATTCTACAGATTCTAGGGTTAATCCAGATTCCGCTGAATCATATTCTGTTAATACCCATTTGCCATCAGAGTTTTTGGCAAATTGTTCGATATGATAGCTATATTGGTCTATTAAAATGTATTCTCGCAATTCCGGGATTGAGCGATAGGCGACAAATTTGCCACCGCGATCGTAGTCCTTGGTTGAATTGGATAAAACCTCGACGATTACCATCAGAAACCGGGTTTCTGCGTAAAATCTCGTGAGGAGGCGTAAATTCTCACAGAAACCCGGTTTCTTGGACTAGGCGCGTGTAGTTTCTTTCTATTCTTCAAAGGTTAAATGCTGAATTAATCGATCGCTAGTTAAATCTTCTAAAAAGTAACGATAAGCATCTGCTGATTTAAATTGCGATCGCACTCCATCTATTTTAGGCAAACTACCCTGGCGCAAATCAATATATTCTTGATAGCTAGAAAACTCCCAATCCTCGGCTTTTTTAACTATATTAGCACAAACTGGGTTTAAGTGAATATAGCGAGTTAGGTGTAATAAATACTCTTCTCGATCTACATGAATCGCCTCAAACCGTCCCTGAAAAAGTGAACCCACTCTTTGATAGCGTTTGCCGATCGCTTTAGTATAAGATAGAGTAAATGCCTGCATCAGGTTGGAAAAACGATTGGTGTTCAGGTAAACCAATAAATGATAATGGTTCGGCATCAAACAATAAGCAATGATATCGACACCATGAGTAATCAGATGGTTTCTCAATTGGCGTAAAAAATAAATATAGTTTTCTCGCTCAAAAAATATCAACTGACGGTTATTACCTCGGTTATAAATATGATAGTAATTACCCGCTTGCAAGATCACTTGGCGACGTGGCATATCAGAAGGTAGGTGAGTGGCTAGCCGGAGTCAGAAACTGGGGCGCTCAGAAACCGGGTTTCTACGAAAAATCTGGTGAGGTTTTTTAAATTATCGCAGAAACCCGGTTTCTTGGATCGCGCGGGCGGGCCTCAGAAACCGGGTTTCTACGCAAAATCTCATGAGGAGGCGTAAAACCTCGTAGAAACCCGGTTTCTTGTATTCGCGCGGGCCTCAGAAACCGGGTTTCTGCGTAAAATCTCATGAGGAGGCGTAAATTCTCGTAGAAACCCGGTTTCTTGTATTCGCGCGGGCCTCAGAAACCGGGTTTCTTCGCAAAATCTCGTGAGGAGGCGTAAAACCTCACAGAAACCCGGTTTCTTGGATGCGCGCAGGGCCTCAGAAACCCGGTTTCTTGGATGCGCGCGGGCCTCAGAAACCGGGTTTCTGCGTAAAATCTCGTGAGGAGGCGTAAATTCTCGTAGAAACCCGGTTTCTTGTATTCGCGCAGGGCCTCAGAAACCGGGTTTCTGCGTAAAATCTCATGAGGAGGCGTAAAACCTCGTAGAAACCCGGTTTCTTGGACTAGGCGCGTGGAGATTCAGAAACCTTACTCGAACCTCACGAATCGCCAAAATATTCGTGTTATTTTGTAGTGAGATTAAGGAATATTCAAAATCAAATCATGCCTCAAGATCGCCCTTTCATCTCAAAAGGCGATGATCGAACTTATATACAAAAATCAAAACAAGGAATTGGCAATGTTAGAAAATGAGGGCGATCGGGAAGCAAAACAGCGCATTAAACAGGCACGGCGAGAGGGAGCAAGAGAACTCGATCTTAGCGACATGAAACTAACGAAACTGCCAGAGGCACTCGCATCCCTCACCCAGTTGCAAGTGCTTTACGTCCGCAACAACCAACTGAGGGAACTACCAGAGGCACTCGCATCCCTAACTCAGTTGCAACGGTTTGACCTCTCCAGCAACCAACTGAGGGAACTACCAGAGGCACTCGCATCCCTAACTCAGTTGCAAGTGATTGACCTCTCCAGCAACCAATTGACAGAACTGCCAGAGGCACTCGTCTTTCTCACCAGGTTGCGATGGCTTTACCTCGAAAACAACCAACTGACGGAACTACCAGAGGCACTGGCATCTCTCACCCAGTTGCAACGGCTTTACCTCAACAACAACCAACTAACGGAACTGCCAGAGGCAATCGCATCTCTCAGCCAGTTGCAACGGCTCGGCCTCAACAATAATCCTTTAAATCCTGACCTCGCTGCCGCCTATGAGCAAGGCACCAAACCCGTCTTGCAATACCTACGAGCAAAGGCAGAAGCAAAAATTACCCTAAATGAAGCCAAGCTGATTTTGATCGGTGAAGGCGAAGTAGGCAAAAGTTGCCTCCTCGGAGCATTGCGCGAAGATGAATGGCTAGAAAGTCGTCCCACCACTCACGGCATTGAAATTAAGCCAGTTATTGTCACCCATCCCGAAACCAGCACAGAGATATCCCTCAATGGTTGGGATTTTGGCGGTCAACCCGTTTATCGACCCACGCACCAGTTGTTTTTCAGTGCACCAGCCGTGTATCTGGTGGTGTGGAAGCCACGAGAAGGCCCCCAGCAAGGCTTTGTCAAAGAGTGGATTACTCTGATTAAACATCGGGAACCAGATGCCAAAATACTCGTAGTCGCCACCCACGGTGGCCCCGGACAGCGACAACCGGACATTGACAGACAGGACATTCACGATCGATTCGGCAGCGATACGGTGCTGGGCTTCTTCCATGTCAACAGCAAACCTGACGCTCAGAACTCCTGCAACGGCGTGGCAGAATTAAAACAAAAGATTGCTAGTGTCGCCGCATCTCTTCCCGAAATGGGACGTTCTGTACCCGCCAAGTGGCAGCGAGTGCGGGAAATCTTGCAGACAAACGACAAAGCCTATCTGCCCTACGATCAAGTTATTGCCATCTGCACTCAACACGGAATCGATGAAGCACAAGCAGAACTTTTCCTTCGCATTTCCCATGTCTTGGGGCATATTATCCATTACCATTACGATTCAATACTGCGAAATATCGTCATCCTCAAACCCAACTGGCTAGCAAAGGCAATTAGTTTCGTACTCGATGATGAATTGACACGCCGCCGCAACGGTTTAGTAGAATTTGAGCATCTGGGCGAATTATGGAGCAATCCCCCATTTCCAGGTGAGACAGGCTACCCGAAAAAACTACATCCCATCTTTCTCAAGCTGATGGAACACTTCGATTTGTCCTACCGAGTGGTGCTCGACCCCGCTAAACCCAGCAATACCAGTTTGATTGCTCAACTTGTGCCCGATACACGCCCGGAATTGCCCAATTGGGGACAGCAACCGGAAGCGGGAGACAGACAACAAGTGCAAATCTGCCGCATTGTGGACGATCGAGGACAACTTGCACTAGCAGAAGGATTGTTTTACCTGTTGATTGTGCGCTTGCACAAATACTCGCTGGGGCGATGCAATTACGAAAAAAGTATCCATTGGCAACGGGGTTTGATGCTGGACGACGACTACAACGGTCGGGCATTGCTGGAATATATTGATACTGATGTCAAAATCACCGTGCGGGCTGCTTATCCAGAACGATTTTTGTCTTATCTCACGGCAGAGATTAAATGGCTAGTCGAGAATTTCTGGGAAGGATTGCGATGTAATGTGATGGTTCCTTGTATTGCGCCTTGCGGTAAAAATCTGCCTGGAAACGCGCTATTTGAAGTAGAGAAACTAATTGAAAGCAAAAAGAAGAATCGTCATGAGTATCCATGTCCGATTTCCGGCTGTGGTGAATGGCAAAATATCGATCGCCTGCTGAATAACGCACCGACTGCTCAACCCCCATCCCAAGAAATCGGCATTCAGCAATTCCGCAATATTGTCAAAGACGAGCTAAAAATCATCCGCGAAGATTTAGTAACTTTCGATAGTCGAAATCAAGAACGATATCAGTCATTGTCTCAGGAACAGCGGATCATTCTCAGCAAAATCGATGAGGAATTTGCGTCACTGATGCAAATGCTCACCGATGAAGCAAAAGATGGCCCGCGCCTGTTCAGTTTCAAGCCCGTCGATCCCAAGTTTTTCGATCGCCCAAAATGGCTCAGTACAAAATTGCAAATAACCCTCTGGTGCGAACACTCTCGTTTGCCACTTCCAGCCTTAAATCCTCACGACAAACAGAAAGGAGTTTATGAATTGGAAGTGTCGCGCGCATGGTTTACCAAAGCAGCCCCCTACCTCAAAATTTTGACCGGAACCCTGAGTTTAGTTTTGCCTGTTGCAGCTTCAGCAACCAAGCTAATGCTAGATGACGCTACCTATAAAGGCATTGAAGAACAACTAGATTTAGGACAAAAAAGTATCGAATCTACCTTAAAAGGCAGCGATTTAGTTAGTGATTTGTCTACCGATACAGATGCCCCTGACTGGCAACAGGGCGAAGCAGCAATCATGGCAAAAGGCTCGATTTTGCGAGAATTACACGCGCTGCTAAAAGCCAAAGATCCTGGCTTTGGTGGCTTAGTTCGAGTGCAGAATAGACGGCGCGAATTCCTGTGGGTTCACGAGCAGTTTGTAGATGAGTATTAAGATTTTTATCTTGACACCATTATTAGGTCTATGTAATAATTTCAATAAAAACTCCCTAG
>NZ_JBGJZU010000006.1:63606-135320 GCF_041354475.1 Microcoleus sp. | reverse complement strand
TTCCCAGGCTCTGCCTGGTAACTCAGATCCAGAGGCTCCGCCTCGCCCAAACCCACCAAAAATCCCCTAGTTTCCCTAGTTCCCAGGCTCTGCCTGGTAACTCAGATCCAGAGGCTCCGCCTCGCCCAAACCCACCAAAAATCCCCTAGTTTCCCTAGTTCCCAGGCTCTGCCTGGTAACTCAGATCCAGAGGCTCCGCCTCGCCCCAACCCACCAACAAACCCCTAGTTCCCCTAGTTCCCAGGCTCTGCCTGGTAACTCAGATCCAGAGGCTCCGCCTCGCCCAAACCCACCAACAAACCCCAGATTTTCACAATGGGAAGAAGCAGATACAAAGTCATATCTTCCGAAAACCAACCGCACTTTGTCACCTGTACAATAATCAACTGGATTCCAGTATTTTGTCAAGCAGAAATAGCACAAATAGTCTTGGATTCCTTAAGTTTCCTGCAACGGGAGAAGCGTTTAGCTTTACATGGTTACGTGCTGATGGAAAATCACTTGCACTTAATCGCAACTTCCTCAGAATTGTCAACGCAAATGAGAAATTTTAAATCATTTACGGCTCGATCGATAATTGACTTGCTTGAAAAAAATAAAGCTACCAATATTCTCGATCAACTCGCATTTTATAAAAAGCTACACAAAAAAGACCAAAAATATCAGTTATGGCAAGAAGGGTTTCATCCACAAGCTATTTTGGACGAGGAAATGCTCTTGCAAAAATTGGAGTACATTCATAATAATCCTGTTAGGCGCGGCTATGTTGACGATCCCGCTTGTTGGAGATATTCTAGTTATCGAAATTATCAGGGTCAGGATGGATTGTTGTCTGTTGATTTGATTGATTTTTGAGTTGGATGATTTGTTTTTATGAGCGAGGCAGAGCCTCTAGATCTGCGTTCCCAGGCAGAGCCTGGGAACGAGGAACGAACGAGGAACGAGGATAGGCTCTGCCTGGGAATTAGGATAACGAGGATAGGCAGAGCCTGGGAACTAGGATAACGAGGATAGGCAGAGCCTGGGAACTAGGATAACGAGGATAGGCAGAGCCTGGGAACTAGGATAACGAGGATAGGCAGAGCCTGGGAACTAGGATAGGATAAACGAAGATAATTAACCCTCTTGCTGCTAAAATATCACCAATCAACAACAAAAAATTATGAAAAAGTCACATCTGTTTCTAGCCACCCTCACTTCCATCGTCATGGTTATCGGAATTAGTGGTAAGGCTTTACTACAGCCATTGCCTCCCCTGCCTCCTCAGCCTCAAAGGTCTGCACAGCCTAACCAAAAAGCTAGTCAGAAACCCTCATTGCCCACCGACAAAACTCCCTTACCAGATCCTGATACTTTGCTAGATATCGTATCGAATTTCGTAATCAAAAAATACCAAAGCACTTCCTGTGAAGAGTTAGCTAAGATGAAACCCCAGCCTAACAAGAGTTCCGCCACTGCTGGAACACCGGAATCAGTCCTCCAGACTAAGGCAGTGGAAATGTTGCGGAAGAATCCTGAGATGCGGAAGAAGTTTATTAATCGAGTCGCCGGACCGATCGCTAATAAGATGTTTGAATGTAAATTGATTCCCTAAAGAGGACAAATTTATGAAAAAATTTCATCTTTTGTTTCTAGGCGTTTTAACTTCTGTGGGAATGGTTGTCAGTTCCTGTGACAGTTTTGTATCTCAGGAAGCTTTGTTGGATATTGCTGTCAATTTTGCGATCGCCAAATACGAAAAAGCTTCCTGTGAAGAAGTGGCCCAAATGCAGCCTCAGTCTAAGTCCACACCAGATTCAACAACTGATGGGGGGAAACAAGCTGCTCTGCAAGCAAAAGCGATCGAACTCTTGCAGAACAATCCTGAACTCCGTCAGAAATTTATCGATCGCGTCGCCGGACCCATTGCAAATAAGATGTTTGAATGTAACTTAATTCCCTAGATTTATATTAAAATCTTAGTAGGGCATAGAGAAATGTTTGTAACGAACAGCTCTCTCAAATATAACATCTAAAATCCCATGACTAATTGGTTAGAACATAGCGTACAAGTAGAAGTAGCAATTCCCATCGAATTAGCGTGGAAACTGTGGTCAGACTTAGAGCAAATGCCTCGCTGGATGAAGTGGATAGAATCAGTTCGCATTCTCGAAGACAACCCGGAATTGTCGAGGTGGAAACTCGCCACTGGTGGCTTAGAATTTAGCTGGCTGTCTCGGATTTTAAAATTAGTCCCCAATCAGATTATGCAGTGGGAATCAGTAGACGGTTTGCCCAATCGAGGTGCGGTGCGGTTTTACGATCGCAAAAACAGCAGCATTGTCAAACTAACCGTAGCCTATGGCATTCCCGGATGGTTGGCGAAATTGATGGACAATTCCTTTGTGGGGCGGGTAGTTGAATCGACACTTCAGGCAGATTTGGAAAGGTTTAAAGAGTATGCCCTGAAAGTTAAAGCAACCTCTTAAATTCTGAGGACTAGAGTCTTGACTACAAACCAAGATGCCCTTGGTAGTCAAGACTTGAGTCCGTCTGAAAGTTAGTAGTCAGCAGTTTAGTCCTTTAGCTTTTGATCGATCGTGCGAGACTCCATCTCCCATTGGTTTTCGTATGATAGAGATATCCTGCTGATTCATTCCTCTGTTGGTTATGAGTTACTGCCTCAATCCTGCTTGTCAAAATCCCCAAAATGCCGATCGCACCCAATTTTGTCTCAATTGTGGCAGCAAACTCTTGCTCAGAGAGCGTTACCGGGCCCTAAAACCCCTGGGGCGAGGCGGTTTTGGCCGCACTTTTTTAGCCATAGATGAAGACAAACCCTCCAAACCTCGCTGCGCCATCAAACAATTTTTCCCCTTAGCCCAAGGTACTAGCAGCACCCAGAAAGCAGCAGAATTATTCAACCGAGAAGCCGTGCGCCTGGACGAATTGGGAAAACACCCACAAATTCCCGAATTACTGGCCCACTTTCAGCAGGAAAACTATCAATATTTGGTGCAAGAATTTATCGAAGGTCAGAATTTACAGCAAGAGTTGGCGCGACACGGGGCCTTTAGCGAAAATCAAATTCTCAGTTTGCTGAAGGATTTATTGCCAGTATTGGAGTTTGTCCACTCGCGCAGTGTCATTCACCGAGATATTAAACCACCAAATATTATCCGTCGCCGCCCGGTTCAACCTTCCATTATTTATACTTACCCAACCCTAACGGGGGAATTAGTTTTAGTTGATTTTGGTGCGGCCAAAGTTGTCCAGGGTTCGAGAGAAACTGGTACTGTCATCGGTTCTCCCGAATTTGTCGCGCCGGAACAAATTCGAGGTCAAGCGGTTTTTGCCAGCGATTTGTATAGTTTGGGAGTGACTTGCATTTATTTGATGACTCAAGTATCACCTTTTGATTTGTTCGATCTCAATCAAGATACTTGGGTTTGGCGAGACTTTGTGAAGGTGCCAATCGATCCGAAATTGGGTCGCATCCTGGACAAAATGATCGAACCGAGTCTGAGTCGGCGCTACAAATCTGTGGCGCAGGTACTCCCAGATTTGCTACCGCAGCCGTCGGCGGGGACGGGCACGGCGACACCACCCCAGTCAGCCCCCGCAATTCCCGTGCCGCAGAGGATGCCTGTGGTGCAAAATACACTGCCGCCAACGGTTGCAGGCACGATTTTACCTGTGCCATCAATGCAGCGGGTTGTGCCGGCACAGGCCCCCACTTGGCGGTGTGTTCATACTCTGGTAGGCCACTCGAATGCTGTCACGTCGGTAGCTTTTAGTCCTGATGGTCAAACTTTGGCTAGTGGTAGCGAGGACAAGACGATTGAGATGTGGAAGTTGGATACCCTCAAGCGCTGGTATACTCTCACTGGCCATTCTGACTGGGTGACTGCTGTGGCTTTTAGTCCTGATGGGGCGACTTTGGCTAGCAGTGGCCGGGACAAAATGATTCACATTTGGGATTTGAATAAGGGTAAGTGGTGGTACGCTTTGGCTGGTCATTCTGACAGGGTTGCTGCTGTGGCGTTTAGCCCCAATGGTCAGGTTTTGGCTAGTGGGAGTCGGGACCAGAGTGTGTTGTTGTGGAATTTGAATAAGGGAAGGCGGATGTCGGCTTTGATTGGTCACGCTGATGGGGTGGAAGCGGTGGCTTTTAGTGCGGATGGGGAGTTTTTGGTTAGCGGGAGTCGGGACAAGACTTTGCGGTTGTGGGATTGGCAAACTGGTCGATCGATTTGTACTTTAGCAGAGCACGGGGATTGGGTGCGATCGACTGTTTTTGCTGGGAACTTCCCTCACCCCAACCCCACCAGGGGAGGAGTAGGAAAGGGATTGATTTTGGTGAGTGGGAGTCGGGATGGTACGGCGAAGTTGTGGCGGGTGGATACCCAGGAGGGGCGTGGCAGCTTGTTGCGGAGTTTCAGGGATAATTCTGGGGATGTTTTGTGTGTGGCCTTGAGCCCGGATGGTCGGGTTTTGGCTAGTGGGAGTCGGGATGGCACGGTTTATTTGTGGGATGCCCAGGCGGGGGGTTTGTTGGAAATTTTGTCGGGGCATGGGGGAGAGGTTTTGTCTGTGGCGTTTAGTGCGGATGGGGGTAGTTTGGCTAGTGGTGGGGGCGATCGCACTGTGAAAATTTGGCACCAAATTGGCGATTAGAAAAAACTTAATTTTTATGCTTGACATTCAAGGGATAGTTCTGCTACATTAGGAATTCGTGAGGACGCATAGCTCAGTTGGTTAGAGCACTACGTTGACATCGTAGGGGTCACTGGTTCGAGTCCAGTTGTGTCCATGAATTTGATTCCCATACCACATTAGCATTTCATTTATCCCTAGGATATCAATGTAGTGCTACTATGCGGTTTGTATCCGTTTTCTAAACTTAGCATCGTGGTTTTCTCTGAGTCCGCATCGGCGGACTTTGGTTGTTTAGAAGCGATGTTCATCGCCGAATTTGAAAGGGTTTTCAACTATGATTGATATTGGTTCCTTGGTCCGATCGCCTAAAAACGATTTGGGAGTCGGAAAAGTGGTCGAATTATCCCGCACCGAAGCCCTAATTGAATATTTTTGCTCAGTTAAAAACCGCCTTAGCAAAACAGTACCCCTAGGCTTGCTCCAAGAAGCCAGACTTCAGCGCCAAACTCGATGCTACCTCTGGAGCACCACGTTAGAGCGCTGGATTATTGGTCGGATTTATGACTGGGATGAAGATAGAATGCTCTACGACATCGACCTTCCTGATAGTCAAAGCATACAAGCTGTCGAAACAGATATTTATGTTCGCTGCAATATCCCGATCGCCGATCCGATCGACATTTTAGCTGTCAAAGGTCAAGAAACTCCCTATTTTCACGATCGCCGACTCGCCTTTGTTCAATCTACCATCACCCAGCGCGCCGTCAGCCGCGGTATGACAGGTTTAATTTCTGCCAACATAGACCTCTATCCTCACCAAGTTGAAGTCGTGAGGCGCGTCCTAGAAGACCCGATTGGACGCTATTTATTAGCCGACGAAGTAGGATTGGGAAAAACCGTAGAAGCTGGGACAATTCTCCGCCAATTTCTCCTAGATGAACCCAATGGCCGCGCTGTGGTGATGGTTCCCAAATACCTAACCCAGCAGTGGCGAGATGAGTTAGAAAATAAATTCTATTTGTCTCATTTTGCCGATCGAGTCCAGCTTGTTTCTCTTAGTGAAATTAATCAAGTTAGTCGCAATGCTAATCTAGATTTTCTGATAGTGGATGAAGCCCAGGAACTCGCGGCCATGGCTTATTCTGGCGATCGCACTCAGAAGCAGTGCTTTGAAATTTGCCAAACCCTCGCTCACAAAAGCAAAAATTTATTGTTATTATCTTCGACACCAGTTTTGGGACATGAGCAAGAGTTTCTCACAATGTTAAACTTGCTAGACCCCACAACTTACCGTCTTGATGATTTGGCAAATTTCAAAGAACAGGTGCAAAATCGTCAGGAAATCGGGCGCGCTTTGCTGGATTTTCGAGCTGAAACCAACCCTGGGGTTTTGCAAACAAAACTCGCTCAACTCCGCAGTTTCTTTGCTCAAGATGATTATTTAATCGGATTAGCAAATGAATTAGAAAGTTGTTGGAAAACTGAAGCAACCACAGAATGCGATCGCCTTGTCAGAACTATTCGCACCCACGTTAGCGATACCTACCGCCTGTACCGTCGAATGCTTCGCAATCGCCGAGACGCAGTGGAAGATGTGATTTTCGATCGAGATACTCTCCCCAAAGTTGAGTACGATCTCAATGACGAACAGTGGTCGGAAATTCACAGTATCCTGGAAAAATGGCGGACTCTCGCTCCTCATAAGAGCACCTATCAAAAAATCTTTCTCCTGTTTTTCCGAACTTCCGGTACCTGGCTGAATGTTTTGGAACGGGTTGTGAAAGCTCGTTTACAAAAGAAATCGACGGCGGAACTCGATCGCGAATTTGGGCAAAAGTACATGGGGATTGTGACTCAAACCGCCCTGTTTTCAGGAGAAAGCGCCCTCTTAGAATCTTTGCTCAATGCCCTAGAAAAGCCCCAGGAAGGAGTGGACAGACTGAGTTTGTTGAGAATCGTCATTATCCGATTTCTAGGCGTTGCGTTGAAGATTCCACCGGAGTATCACAGCAAAGCTCGCGATTTGTTGTCCCGAATTCAACAGCAAATTAAAAGACCGCTTCCCGGTGATAAATTCCCCAAAATAGTCATTTTTACCAGTTTTAATGAAACTTGTAAAGCCATTGCTGAAAATTTAGCGAAGATTTTGGGCAAAAATGCGATCGCCACCCATGAAACTAGCAAATCAGCCCCCGATGTTGAAGCGAATTTGAAACGGTTTAAGACTGAGCAAAATTGCTTTATCCTAGTATGCGATCGTTCGGCGGAAACCGGAGTGAATCTGCAATTTGTGGATTGGTTAATTCACTTCGATTTACCGTGGCTTCCCAATCAGTTAGAACAAAGATTAAGTAGAGTCGATCGCATTGGTAGCAAAATGGGAGTGCAGTTTTGTTTGTTTGCAGGCCCAGATTTGCCAGAAAGTCCCCACGAAGCTTGGTTTCAAGTTTTAAAAGATGGGTTTGATATCTTCAACAAATCTATTGCTAGTCTTCAGTTTTATGTCAATGAAAAAATGCCAAAACTTGAAGAAAAATTGCTGACAGAAGGAGCAAAAGGCCTAGCTAGCGAAATTGAATTAATCCAAACTGAAATCGTCGCCGCCAAAGTCAAAATTGACGAACAACAGGTTTTGGATGAAATTGACCTGTTTGAGGAAAGTGCATCTGAGTATTTTGAAGCCCTCGATGATTGCGATGCTAAACATAAAGAAATGCAGCGGGCGACGGAAGGTTGGATCTGTCAAGCTCTGAATTTCAAACAGGTTGAACATCCGAGTATATCGGGGTTGGTGCGCTATCAACCTAGTCAAAAAACCTTGATTCCTTCCAATGATTTGAGAACCCGATTGATTCCCTATTGTCAGCAATATGGTAGTTACAATCGCCGCGTTGCTCACCAAAATTTGGATGTCGCTCTTTACCGCATTGGTGAGGGATTGATCGATGCGCTTAGTTCTTATATTCGCTGGGACGATCGGGGTCAGGCTTTTGCATTGTGGCGTCACGATGAAAGTTGGGATGCGGAGGAAGGTAAGGAGTGGTTTGGATTACAATTTAATTATTCAATCCAGACAGATTTGCAGCCTGCTTCGCAAGTTCTGAAAGCCAAAAATATCGAAAATTACAACTTGAAAGCTTTGCAAAGACGGGCTGATGCTCTATTTCTGCCTGTTTTTGAAACGGTGTTTGTTGATGCTCGCAGCGGGCAGATGTTGCTGGTGGAAGAGGCGGAAATTTTGAATATTTTGCAGCGGCCTTATAAGGGGAAAGGTGGCCCGAATCGAGATTATAATTTGTCGAAAAATCGGACGGCGATTCTCGACAGTTTTGTCGATCCGCTGGAATGGGATGATTTTTGTCAACGGGGAAGGCTGAGATCGGAGGAATCGCTGCGTGGGCGATCGGCTTTTGTCGAAATGTGCGATCGATCGGCTGTGAGTGCTGCAATTCAACTGGAAAACCGGGTGAATCAATTGCAATTGCGCTTGAATCGGCTGTCTCAATCTGAACAACTTTTAGAGTCGGTTTTGGCTGATGAAATTAGCACGGAAAGTGTGTTAAGTCAAGCGGTTTTAGCGGGAATTCGTCAGCCGCGTCTGACTCTGGAATCTGTGGGATTTATTGTGATTTCTGGGCGTGCTCCTGTGAAGTCGGAGGATGAAGGATAACTGGTTTGAGTAGAGTGCGATTAATGTTAAAATTTAAAACAGCGATCGCACTCCAAGGCTAAAATAAATAAGGCTAAAATAAATACAAAACCTCTTAACCCAAATCCACCAGCCATGACAGCAGTTCAAAAACTAGCGCCTTCCCAAGATATACAACAAAATGTTATCTTTCCTCCTGGTGACTTATATAGTGACGAACCTCCGATGGAAACCGAACTTCATCTGCGACAAATGATCCTGCTCCTCCAGTGCTTAGAATGGCTGTGGAAAGACAGAAACGACTTCTACGCTGCTGGTAATATGACCATCTACTACAGTCCCCGCCAGCTTAAATCTGAATTGTGCCGAGGCCCAGACTTTTTTGTAGTTTTGGACACAGAACGAAAAGCTCGTAAAAGTTGGGCTGTCTGGGAAGAAGATGGCAAATATCCTAATGTAATTGTCGAGATTTTATCGCCAAATACAGCGTCAATTGATAAAGGGTTCAAGAAACTACTTTATCAAAATACGTTTCGCACCCATGATTATTTCTGGTTCAATCCGTATAATTTAGAACTTGCTGGATTTCATTTAGTAGATGGGGAATACCAGCCACTGGAACCCAATTCGCAAGGACTTTTGTTTAGTCAACAACTCGATTTATGTCTGGGAATACATGAGAAAAAATTGCGTTTGTTCACAACAGAAGGAGAACTTCTCCCTACCCCTGAAGAGGTAGCTCAAAGAGAGATGGAACGAACTCAAAGAGAGATGGAACGAGCTCAAAGAGAGATGGAACGAGCTCAAAGAGAGACTCAACGTGCTGAACAAGAGACTCAACGGGCCGCACAAGAGACGCAACGTGCCGATCGCCTGGCCGCCAAACTGCGAGAATTAAATATTGACCCTGATACAATTTAGCAATTTTTGTTGAGAGAATAGCGAGGTTGATATGACTCAAATAAATCCCGATCGCACTACTGGAACAATTGCGATCGATGTTTGCGATAAATCAAACGGGCAGTATAGATGAAATTTCTGCTAGTAGAGGACGATCGATTGCTGAGTGCAACACTGGCAAAGGTGTTGGAAGCAAATCATTACGGGATCGATCGGGCTTTTGATGGAGAAGCTGCACTAGAATTAGCAACCGCAGTTGAATATGACCTGATTTTGCTAGACGTGCAGATTCCCAAACTAGATGGAATTAGTCTCTGTCGGAAATTGCGATCGCAAGGCTACCGCAAACCGATTCTGTTACTGACGGGAAACGATTCAGATGCAGATGTGGTGGCAGGGTTCGATGCTGGCGCTGATGATTACATCAGCAAGCCCTATGCTACGGACGTATTACTGGCAAGGATACGCACATTATTGCGGCGCTCTCAAGCACTTTCCCCGGAAAATTCTACTAACAACCCATCCGCTAATACATTGACTTGGGGAAATCTTTGTTTAGACCTCGATTCCGGTCGAGTCACGTTTGGCGAACAAGTTATTTCACTGACAGCGAAAGAATACAATCTGCTGGAATTATTCCTGCGAAATCCCGATCGCATCTTCAGCCGCAGTGCCATTTTGGATCGCCTGTGGGGATTTGACGATGCACCAACCGATCGCGCTATTAACACTCACATTAAAGATATCCGCAAAAAACTCAAAGCAGGTGGGTTAACCGCAGAAATCCTCGACACAGTTTATGGCATGGGCTATCGACTTAAGCCGCGCCCGCAATCTGCGCCGTCTGATTCAAACAATTCTGACACTGACAGCACCGCCAAACATCAATCCCCTGTGGCAGATAAGTCAGCGCTCGACAAACTATTAAAGCGGTTTCGGGGAACCTTTAACCAACAAGTTGCCGTATTGGAACAGGCAAAAACTGCTCTTTTGGCAGGAAATTTAGAAAAAGAATTACAGCAAGCCGCCAAGAATGAAGCGCATAAATTAGCAGGCTCTCTGGCATCTTTCGGTTATCCTGAAGGATCGAAGTTGGGACGATCGGCAGAGCATTTGCTGATGAAAGATCGCCCCTTTACGGCCCAAGAAATCGCTCGATTCTCGGAAGTGGTGACAGCGTTGCAGCAGGAATTAGTGAAACCACCAGTTACGTCAACGGCTGCATCATTGCCTACAATGTTATCGCATCGGTTGCTAGTGGTTGATGATGATGCTGCGTTAACGGAACGCTTAAAAATAGAATCCGAAGCTTGGGGATTGCGAATTAAAATTGCCCCGAATCTGGCCGCCGCCCGATCGCGCATTGCCTTGTCAATGCCTGATGTGATATTATTAGATTTAAGCTTTCCAGAGACAGAGGAAGATGGATTGACGCTGCTGCGAGAACTCACCGAGCGATCGCCTAATCTGCCTATAATTGTATTTACTGGACGAGACACTCTTGCCGATCGATTAGCAGTATCGCGGTTAGGTGCTAAGCAATTTCTGCATAAACCCGCCACCACAAAGCAAATTTTTCAAGCAATATCCCGCGTCTTACCCAAAACTCAAACATTACAAGCCAAAGTGTTAATTGTTGACGATGACGAGGCGGTGTTAGCTCACTTATCGGCATTGCTAACACCTTGGGGGTTGGAGGTAATAACTTTAACCGAGCCCCAGCGATTTTGGGAGATGCTGCTGAAAACTTCGCCCAATTTAATCATACTAGATCTGTCGATGCCACAGGTAAACGGGCTAGAGTTGTGTCAGGTGGTGCGACAGGATGTTCAGTGGGGAGATTTGCCGATTTTAGTTGTCACGGCTCACACCGATGCCGATTCGCTTCAGCAAGCCTTTGCCGCGGGAGCCGATGATTTTATAACTAAACCCGTGTTGGGGCCAGAACTCGTGACGCGGGTGCTCAGCCGGATCGATCGCACTCATCGTTTGCTGAAGTCTGGGAATACTTAAAATTAACAAAAATCATGATTCCTCTAAATTACATTTTCGATCGACCGATTACGCTGACAAATTGCGACTTAGAACCAATCCATATTCCTAATGCTATTCAACCTCATGGCATTTTGTTGGTTTTCGAGCCAGAAAATTGGCAAATTTTACAAGTCAGCGATAATACTGAATCCCTGCTCGGATATTCCCCCGATGAAATATTAAATAAAAGCCTCACCGATCTCTTTGATGCAGAATCTCAAAAAGCGATCGCCCGGTGTTTATTAAGAGATTTTGATGCGGTAAATCCTCTCACCTTAAATCTAGTCAATCCCCAAAAAGAAACCATTATTTTTTATGGAATTCTCCATCGCTCACCCGATAATCTATTGATTCTGGAACTGGAAACCACCACGGGAGATAAGGACACGGCAGTGCCGTGTCCCTACGATTTTTTTCAATTTTATCAATTAACTCGTCATACTCTCACCAAAATACAAAGTGTATCCGATCTCAGGGGTTTATCTCAATTAATTGCTGAAGAAGTGAGAAAAATTATCCAATTCGATCGCGTGATGGTTTATCGGCTCGATCGAGATGGATCGGGAGAAGTTATTGCTGAGAATAAACGCTCTGATTTAACTTCCTATTTAGGTTTGCGTTTTCCCGATAGCGATATTCCCAAATCATCAAAAGAACTCTATCGTTTGAATAAAATACGCTTAATTCCGAACATCAATTATCATCCTGCTGCTTTAATTCCCACTCATTGTCCCCTAACAAATGCTTCTCCTGATTTGAGTTTTTCTGTTTTGAGAAGTGTTTCTCCCATTCATATTGAATATTTGCAAAACATGAAAGTGGGCGCATCTCTGTCTATTTCATTATTAAAAAAAAATCAATTATGGGGCTTAATTGCTTGCCATAATAACACGCCCAAATATCTGCCCTATCAAACCAGAACTCTTTGTGAATTTATCGGACAAATCATGTCTCTTGAATTAAGTAATAAAGAAGAAAACGAGAATTTAGATGACAAAATTCGGCTAAAAAACCTGCAATCTGATTTTGTGGAAAGTATTTATCAAGCCGAGGATTTCGTCGAGGCGGTAGGACGAGATCGAGAGCGTTTGTTAAGCTTGGTTAATGCCACAGGTGCAGCCATCATTTCTGATGATTTAGTCAGGCTATTTGGGAAAACTCCTTCAGAAAATGAGATTAATCAATTAATAGATTGGGTTGTTCCTCTTCTGCAAAATAATTTTTATTATACGGACTGTCTGCCTCAAGTCTATCCCCCAGCAGTAGAGTTTAAAGACTTAGCTTGTGGTTTAATTGTTGCATCTATTACTAAGATACAACGGAATTTCATTTTATGGTTTCGTCCTGAAGTAATTCAAACTGTAGATTGGGGAGGCAATCCTGATAAGCATGAAACAATTGATGAGGAGGGAAATCACAGAATGTCCCCGCGTAAATCTTTTGAAAAGTGGCAGGAGATTGTGCAATTAAAAAGCTTACCCTGGCAAGCTAATGAAATTGATGGCATAGTTGAATTACGCAGCAGTATTGTCGGAATAATTCTGAAAAAAGCCGATGAGTTAGCCTCGATTAATGAAGATTTGCAGCGCAGTAATAATGAATTGGATGCTTTTGCTTACATTGCTTCTCACGATCTGAAAGAACCGTTAAGGGGAATTCACAATTATGCCAGTTTTTTGTTAACAGATTATCAGGATAAATTAGAGGAAGACGGGGTTAATAAATTAAATACATTAATGGACTTAACCAAGCGCATGGAAAATTTAATCAATGCTTTACTGCATTTTTCTCGCTTATCTCGTACTGACTTAAACCGGCATAACATCGAGCTAAATTTTTTAGTTAATAATGTTATTGATGTCATAAAAATAAATCAATCGGATTTTAAAATCGATCTCCAAATTCCTGAGAATCTGCGAATTATTAAAGGCGATCGCGTTTTAACCGAAGAAATTTTTGTGAACTTAATTAGTAATGCGATCAAGTATAACGATCGCCCTGAAAAACGCATAGAAATTGGGTGTATAATGGAGAAACCCGATTGGGCATTAATCGAGCATCCTTGTTTTCACCAAAACCTCCCGGTTTTTTATGTCAAAGACAATGGAATTGGCATCAAAGAAAAACATTTAGATACCATTTTTCGGATTTTTAAACGCTTGCACGCCCCAAATAAATATGGAGGTGGCACCGGGGCAGGATTAACGATTGTTAAAAAAATTGTCGAACGACATGGAGGACAAATTTGGTTAGAATCAAAATACAAGGAAGGAACGACATTTTATTTTACTATGACAGCGCCAAATGAAAAATGAGGATAAACCTATCAGTATATTAGTGATCGAAGATAGTGATGAAGATTATGAAGCCTTCCAGCGGGTTGTCAAAACGTTTCCGGGTTCATTCTCGATTTACCGCTGTGAGGATGGCGATACAGCTTTAGAATTTTTGCTTCAAGAAGAAAGTTATGCCGATCCGGAACTCGCCCCTCGTCCTAATTTAATTATCTTAGATTTAAACTTACCCGGAACCGATGGACGAGAGGTATTAGCAACCATCAGAACTAAGCAGGAATTAAGTTTAATTCCGGTTGTGGTTTTTACCACATCTTTTAATCAAAAGGATGTAAAATTTTGCTATGCCCACGGGGTGAATGGTTATCTATTAAAACCTATGGGAATATCTGCTTTAACGGATACATTACGCACTTTATTTCGATATTGGTTTGATTTTTCAGTTTTACCGATATTATCCTAAGTAGGGGGATTGCCCCTACAAGATTTCACAATTCATTTCAAAAGAGTTTATTTTTACAAGTAGAAAAGAGAAGGGGGTAATATGCAAGATAGAGACAAAACTCAAGACCAACTGATTGCTGAATTAGAACTTTTGCGGGGGGAAGTCGCGACTTTCAAGCAGACGGGGCGATCGCATCCCGAAACTCACCTACCACAGACAACACCCGCCGCGGCAAATTTGACGATTGTCTTAATAGATGATTCAGAGGTCGATCGCGCTACCTACCGACGATATTTGATGGAGGATCGCGATCGTACTTACCAGATTGTCGAATTTGATAACGGCGAAGATGCTCTCGAATGGTGTCAGCAGCAGATCCCAGATATTTTTCTACTCGATTACTTTTTACCCGATATGGACGGGTTAGAGTTGTTGCAGCAACTCCAACAACAGACTGGGCGAAATACCCTGCCCGTGATTATGTTCACAGGTCAGGGAAATATCCAAATTGCCGTTGATTTACTCAAAAGTGGTGCTCAGGATTATTTAGACAAAAGCCAGATTACGCCCCAAATCTTGCAGAAATCCATTAGCTATATCCTGCAACAAAACCAACTGATTCGAGAACGGGAATGGCAACAACAGCAACAGCAACTCCTTGGCAAAACAGCACTTTCTATCCGCGACTCCCTCAAACTAGAGGATATTCTCAACACTACGGTAAGGGAAGTCAGAAACATTCTTTTGTGCGATCGCGTGATTGTGTTTAAATTTTCTCCTGACTGGGGTGCGAAAGTTGTTGTCGAGTCGGTGGCTGATGGCTGTATGGCTATTTTACCGCTCCTGATTTACGATCCTTGTATTGGGAAAGACTATGCTGAGCCATTCAGACAAGGTTTAATTACGGCAAAATCGGATATCTATAATTCTGGAATTAGCCCCTGTCACATCGAATTTCTCGAAAGTTTACAAGTCAGGGCAAATTTAGTAGTTCCTATTACTAAAGGAGATGAATTGTGGGGGTTACTGGTTGTTCATCATTGTACAGCGCCGCGTGAATGGCAAGCTTCAGAAATAGAACTTTTGCGACAGTTGTCTGCACAAGTTAGTATTGCTATTCAACAAGCTGATTTATTTGAGCAACTACAAGCGGAATTGAGAGAGCGCCAACTAGCACAAATTGCCCTACAACAACTTAATGCTGAACTGGAACAACGGGTAATAGAACGAACAGCAGAACTAACCGAGGTAAACGATCGCCTGTTAGTTACCTTACTAGAAAAAGAACACGCCTATCAACGGCTAGAGGAACAAGCACAACTGCTAGATTTAGCCCATGATAGTATTATTACCTGGGATTTAAACTCGGTGATTACCTTTTGGAATCAGGGCGCTGAGTTTATGTATGGTTGGACAAAAGCAGAAGCATTCGGGCAAGAGTCTCATACTTTCTTTAAAACTCAGTTTCCTCAACCTTTGGCTGAGATTGAAGCACAACTGTTAGAACAAGGTTATTGGGAAGGAGAAGTAATTCATTTCACCAAGGACGATCGCGCTATTACTGTATCTAGCCGTTGGGTTGCCCAAAAAGATGATGCTGGCAGACCGATTAAGATCCTAGAAATCAACAATGATATTAGCGATCGCAAACAAGCAGAAGCAGTCTTACTACAGAAATCGAGACAGAAAAAGTTGCTCTGGAGCATTACTCAAGCGATTCGCCAATCTTTAGACCTCAATGTGATTCTGAATACTGCTGTGGCTGAAGTCAGGCAGACATTACAAACGGATCGCGCTGCTATTTACCGCTTTAATCTGGATTGGAGCGGCGATTTTGTGGTCGAGTCAGTTGGTGAAGCTTGGGTAAAACTGGTAGGAGGGTATCTGCAAAAAGTTTGTGAAGATATCTATCTGCAAGAAACTCAAGGAGGTCGTTTCCGAAATCATGAAATCTTTGCGATTGCAGATATTGGCGCTGCTGGACTTCATCCCTGTCATGTCCAACTCTTGGAACAGTTTCAAGCCAAAGCATATATGGCAGTCCCGATTTTTTCGGGAGAATTCCTCTGGGGATTGTTAATCATCTACCAAAATACTACACCTCGCAATTGGCAATCCTGGGAAGTAGAATTGCTCGAACAAATTGCCAGCCAATTGTCGATCGCCATTCAGCAATCCCAACTCTACCAACAACTTCAGGTCGAACTCCAAGAACGTCAGCAAGCCGAAGCCACGATCCGAGAAGCCGAACGACGCTGGCGATCGCTCTTGGATAACGTGCAGTTGATTGTTGTCGGACTTGATATAGGGGGAAATGTCAATTACGTTAATCCTTTCTTCTTAAAAATTACGGGATATACAAACCTAGAAGTTTTGGGCGAAAATTGGTTTGAAAACTTCTTACCTCCTGCTAGTCAAGAATCAGTTAAAACCGTTTTCTCGGAAGTCTTGACCCACAATGCTCATCCCTATTATCGGAATTCGATCTTGACTAAATCCGGTGAAGAAAGATTCATTGCTTGGAACAGTACAACGCTGCAAGATGCCGAGTCAAATATCATTGGCAATATCAGCATTGGTGAAGATATTACCGAACGCAAAAAAGTTGATGAGATTAAAGATGAATTTATTGGGATTGTCAGCCATGAACTTCGGACTCCTTTGACAGCAATTCAAATGTCACTGGGACTAATACAAACTGGGATTTACGATAAAAAGCCCGAAAAATCCCGACGGATGATTGAAATTGCCCTACTCGATACTCATCGTTTGGTGAACCTGGTTAATGATATTTTAGATTTGGAGCGCATAGACTCCGGGCGGGCGGTTTTGGAGAAAACTGTTTGCAAAGCAGCAGATTTGATGCAGCAAGCAATTGAGCGGATACAGGCGATCGCGACTCAAGAGCAGATCACCCTAACTTTTACCCCCACCGATGTAGAAGTCTGGGCCGCCCCAGATACTATTATCCAAACCTTGACAAATTTGCTCGGTAATGCTATTAAATTCTCGCCCGCCCAGTCCACAATCCACCTCAGCGCCGAAATCCAGACAGACTTTGTGCTATTCCAAGTCTGCGATCGGGGGCGCGGCATTCCTGCGGATCAGCTAGAACTGATTTTTGGCCGATTTCAGCAAGTTGATGCCTCCGATTCCCGTGAAAAAGGAGGAACTGGGTTAGGGTTGTCAATTTGTCAGAGTATTATTGAGCGACATGGCGGAAAAATCTGGGCTGAAAGTAGCTTAGGTGAAGGCAGCACTTTTTTCTTTACCCTACCTTTGCCTACCATTGAATTTTAGGGTTAATCCCAAATCTCAAATCTCAAATCCCAAATCGCATGATAGACAGACGAATTCTAGTTGTTGATGATGATGAACACCTCCGGGAACTGGTGCAGGCGTGCCTAGAAGATTTAGGAGGATGGGAAACGCTGGTGGCCCGATCGGGAGAGCAATGTTTGGAAATACTCAAAACAGAACGACCTAGTGCTATTTTGTTGGATGTATCTATGCCTGGGATGGATGGGATTGCCGTGTACGATCGCCTCCAGTCCAATCCGATGACGCGATCGATTCCAGTGATTCTGCTGACAGCGAAAGTGTTGCCGAGCGATCGGGCTAAATTTGCCAAGATGGGCGTTACCGGGGTAATTCCCAAACCGATCCAACCCGCCACCCTGACAGCAGAAGTCGCAGACATTTTGGGATGGGATTAATTACTTTAACAATCTTTGTGAAATTTTGTAACAAATACTGAATCTTTACCAATTCCTTACCGTTGCTATCTAGCCTCTTGTTATGCAGCTAAAAGCTCCTTGCATAGTAGGAGCAGACTAAATGAATGCTTTGGAAGTGGTTAATTGTGATGGGACTCTCCTGCGCGAAAACAAGATGATAGGCAAGCAAATTCTGATCGTTGATGATGATGAACACCTCCGGGAACTGGTACAGTTGTGCCTGGAAGACCTCGCGGGATGGAACACCCTGGTGGCCGAATCAGGACAAGAATGTTTACAAATCCTACAAACAGAACGACCTAATGCTATTTTGCTGGATTTATCAATGCCGGGAATGGATGGGTTTGCCGTGTACGATCGCCTCCAGTCCAATCCGATGACGCGATCAATTCCGGTGATTCTGCTGACAGCGAAAGTCTTGCCGAGCGATATGGCCAAATTTGCCAAGATGGGCGTTACCGGGGTAATTCCCAAACCATTCTCAGTCATCACCCTGAAAGAAGAAGTGGCAAAGATTTTGGGATGGGAAGAATAACTTTAATAATCTTTGTGAAATTTGGTAAAGATCGCTGAATCTTTACCAATTCCTGACAACTGATATCAATTCCGGTTGCACCGGAATAACAGAGGAGACGGCAGTGCCGTGTCCCTACAATGTTATTTTGGGCAGGGACACGGCACTGCCCATTGGTGCCAACTTAAGGTCAAATCCAGTCAGAGACTGTTGTTTGACTATTAAACTTAGATCCCCCCTAGCAAAGAGAACCCACCCCCAGCCCCTCCGAGGAGGGGAGCAAGAAGGGGGGGACAGGAGTCTTCTCAAAGTCCCCCTTCCCCCATCCCCCCTTGGGGGGGGGCAGGGGGGGGTGGGGGGGCTAGGGGGGGGTGGGGATTTAGGGGGATCTGGACTCGGATATAAACGAGATTTCTCAAGGGTTTCAGGCCTAAGTTGACACTAATGGGCACTGCCGTCTCCTAATTTTGGTTACTAATAATTCCGATGCAAACGGAAATGATATTAGTTGGTTCCAAAAATCTTCTGACTATTCTTACGAAAAATTTAGATTTGAATCAATTTCTTAAAAACCTTGTATTCTTTACCAAATCTTTATTTCTTACCTCTAGATTCATAGAAGTGGTGCTTCAACCCTGGTTACAGCACTTGGCAACAAGAGAGAAATACACTTTTTTTAAAATAGAGGTTTTTATGACAGGCTGTCCCTGCTGCTCGAATCAAATGCTCCGCCACGTTCGCCAGAGTCAAGTCTACTGGTTTTGTCGTCAGTGTTGGCAAGAAATGCCTGTTTACAATCTTAACAGCTACGGTTCAGTGCGATCTAGAAATTTAGTTACAAGCCTAGGGATTAAGAGACAACAGTTTTCAATAGGGGTAGTTTAACGGTTCAATTCCATCGCACAGGCCCGACGCCCGTGCCACAAGGGAGACGGATGGATGAAAGCTCGATCGCACTTAGCGACTAAACTTCCTCAAAAATTGCTCCCCGCTGCTGTAAATTCACTTTCATTTCCTCCGCAAGTCCTGAGTTATTCCCGAATCTGGCTGACTCGACATTCGCACCGCCCAGATTTGCATTTGTGAGGTTGACTTCTACCAAATTTGCATTGCACAAATTCGCACCGCTAAGATTAGCTAAAGCGAGACTTGCTTTGTACAAATCTGCACCTTTCAAATCTGCATTTCCGAAGAAAGCGCCACTCAAATCTGCACCGCTGAATTTGGCATTTTGCAGGTTGGCGTCGCTGAAATCGGCATCGCTTAAGTCTGCACCACGGAAATTTGCCCGATCGAGATTTGCACTACTAAAATCAACGGCACTCAACGTAGTTCCGCGTAGGTTAGCGCCCGCGAAATCCTGTGCTGGATTGAGATTGGCGATTTTTGCCAACTCTGCAAAATCTTCGGTTTTGGCGGAGATAATGCGATCGACCATTTTCTGCAATTCGGCTGATGACTGAGAGAAGAATGCCTCCTCGCCTTTTTCAACCGCCGATGAATCGCAGCACAATAGCGCCCAACTGAGAGCAGGTTGGAGTTGATTTGCGTGCAGATATACTGTCAGTATTCTTTCTAAAACCGAATGTTGATTTGGGGTGATGTCGTGCGGCCACAAACCCTCAGCATCTGTGATATGAACATCTTCTTTTGTCACTTCAAATGTAGCATCAATACGGTAGTTAGTGGCTGTAATTTCTCCCAATTTAGCACTGGTTAGCAAGCCTTTTAAGACTGGCTTTCCTCGTTCTAACTCAAAAACCCAAGCTGGACTTGTATCGTCGCCTATTGTTGAAACGTGACAGGAAGTGCCGTCAGTTTCGTCTATTTGTTGTGCGATTTTATTGGGGTTCGGGTCGTCGCTAATTTCCGGCCGATTTTCGGTCACTAAAATTTCTATACTGTTTTGAATTGGCTGAGTTTCTGCGGGTTCTAGGTTTAAATCGCCGACTAATTGACGCGATGCTAGGGGAATTTCGCAGTTTTTCAAATTTAGCTTGAGCGTACCTCCTTGCAGTCCAAATTTGACTCGCCCGCCTAGCAGCGGTTGCCAATGTTCGTTAAAATTGATGCTCAAGTAAAGATTGAGGTGCTGGAACTCGGTTGCACTCTTCTGAATCGGAACTGCTTCTAATTGCATCCACAAGCAGTCTGGGTATTTGTTGTGATGTAGCGATCGCATATCGGGTAGAATTGCTGGCACTACCAGCCTGTAGTTTAGATTTAAATTAGTTTATAATCTCTAATTTATCACAACACAGCCTTTTTTTGTCTGTTTAAGTTGTAAATTTTTTTAAATTTTATCTGCGATTCCTTAGTTTTGCTGAATTTGGCTTTTTACCCAAGTCCGAAATGCTTTGACTAATTCCAAATAATCCATTGTTTCCGCCAGTTCCAGAAATCTGACAATCTCTAAAACAGCCACACTGGGAAATGCTAAACTGATCTCGCACTCAACATACCTTTGATTTTCCAATCTGTTGATTTTGAGCCGCGATCCATTATAAATCCAAACTTCCGGTACTCCCAAATCGGCATAAACCTGCAAGCTATTTTCCGAACTACTGGTAATATCAATTTCTACCACTAAATCAGGTGGCGGATCTTGACTCATATCGAGTCTTTTTTTGCCTTTAATTGCACTAATATTCTGGATATAAAAACATTCATCAGGTTCTGCACCGCTAAGTTCAGGACGTTTAAATGTGGTAGAACCAAGAGGCTCAATTTTCACATCTAATTCTTCCGCTAGAGTCTCGACAAATCGACCCATTATTGTTTTGAAACGTTCGTGTTCTGGGGATGGTACCATAATTTCAAGATTGCCGCGATTATATGTCAGTCGAATTTGCCGATCGCCAATTTCGGCAAGCAAAGTTTCGTAGGTTTGCCAACTAATCCCCGATAGCTGGACGATTTGTTCTTGCCGAGCGAGAGTTTGAGCAGTCATATAATTTTAGATTTTAGATTTTAGATTTTAGATTGAAGAGAACGACCTCACGAATGAAATCGAGCCAGCATCTTCACTCACGAGTCTGCACTGGAAATACCGAAGACAAATCGAGAGACAAATCTGGGAAACCCGGAATTACCACAACCTCATTCGGCAAAACCACTCGTTTGACTCGATAATCGAAACCACCTCTTTGTTTTTGATAAGGTTCGGTGTGCATTTCCAGTTGAATATCTACCAAATTAAATATCCAATAATCAGAAATTCCCGATTCAGCATAGAGAGATAATTTGGTTTTCCTGTCGTATTTCAAGGTAGAATCAGAAACCTCAATTACCAACAAAATATCAGCAGGCTCCGGGTGAGAAGATAAATAATCATCAGAGCGATTGCGGGCGATCGCAACATCAGGCTCTGGTTCGCTATCAGCAGACAAAATAATCGGCTCTTGACCCCGCACGATCGCTCTTTTTCTCAACATTAGGCACAACTCTCCTAACAGCAGCGAATTACAAACAGAGTGAAACGTACTTTTAGCAGCCTTGATGATAATTTCTCCACGAATCAATTCAACTCGCTCATCAGGGGCGAAAAATCCCAGTTCTCCCAAACGGTGATATTCGGCGATCGAGAATCGTTTTGCAGTTACGGCATTCATAGCTCTTCTGACCCTCTACAATTACCAATACTATCTATTCTACTCAAAAATTCCGCCCCGCTCCATCAACTCAACCTTCACCCCCTCAGAAATACCCAAACAACCAGCAAACTTGGCATTTTTTACCACAATATTTTTCAAATCCGCACGGCTCAAATCAGCACCATTCAAAGTTGCACCGCTCAAATTAACACCGCTCATATCAGAATTTCGGAAATCAGCACCCTGCAAGTTGGCACCAGCCAAATTCGCATTGGGTAAATAAGCACTGCTCAAATTTGCGTTAGTTAAATTGGCATTTTCTAAATTCGCCCGTGGCAACTTTGTCCGCAAATCAGCACCGCTTAAATCAGCATCATTGAGTTCGCTATCACGCAAATTAGCATTGCATAAAGTAGCATTAATTAACAGAGCACCGCTCAGCAAAGCACCGCTGAGATCTGCTAGGGTAAAATCAACACCGCTGAGGTTTGCATTCCGCAAATTTGCTCCGGCAAAATCAGCATATTGCAAATCAAAATTGCTTAAATCTGCTCCGGCAAAATCTTCCACCGGATTCAAACCAACCATTTCTGCAAGTTGTACAAAATCGTTATTTTGCTGACTTAAAAACATTTGTCGCACGATCGCCAATTGTTGCTGTCGGTAGTAGTTAGCTTGCTCGTAATTTGCTAAATACTTGTAAGCTAGCTTCAAATTCTTGAGGGCGTGGCGTTCAATGCGATCGTCTGCGATCGCGCGGGCGAGCTCCAACTGCTGATGATAGCACTCGATCGCACCAGGCAAATCTCCTTTGGCATCGAAAGCTAAGGCCAAATTACCCAAAGCTTCTTCTTCCCCGCGATTGTCTCCCGTTTCGCGGGCGATCGCCAAACGCTGCTGCTGGTATTCAATCGCACCGTCAAAGTTCGACTGAGCACAGCAAGCATTGCCCAAATTGCCCAAAGCATTCGCCTCACCGCGGCGATCGCCAATTTCCCGCGCTAACACCAAATGCTGTTGATAGCAGTCGATCGCACGCGCCAAATCTCCCAGGGCTTCATAGGCAACTCCCATATTTCCCAGCGCCGCACCCGATCGACGTTTGTCATCCATTTCCCGATACAGCCTCAGCGCCTGTCCCCAAGACTCCAGTGCTGCTTCAAATTCTCGTGCCTGATATTGGGAAATTCCCTGTTTGATTAGGTCATTAGCTTGTGGGCTCATAATTATAAAAATTAGTGAAATTTTAACTAAAGTCGATATTAGTCCCTAATTGGTCATCAGTAATCGGTAATTAGTCATGGGTAGGCTACTTTCCTGTAGTCCCTTTCCCCCATCCCTGTCGCTGCAAAAAAAAGCCAAAAGAGAAAAATGCCAAAAAAATAGAGAGTCGCCTAAGCGACTCTCCTTGCCATCAGGGTGCATCTACATAACATAATATATCATGTCTGCAATGAGGGGTCAACCCCCTTTTTGAAAAAATCAAAATATTTATCAGCCCCGGCGGTTACAAACCGCGGCTACACAAACAAAACCCGCCTGCGCGGGTTGAAGAATTATTTGGGACTAAGTGCTTTAGCCGTTGAGCTTGTTGGCTAGCAACTCATTGGTCAATTTGGGATCTGCCCTACCACCAGTCTCCTTCATCACCTTGCCGACAAAAAAGCCCAACAGCTTAGTTTTGCCCGCCCGGTACTGTTCGAGCTCCTTGGGATTGGCTGCCAAAACTGCATCGATCGCCCGATCGATCGCACCAGTATCGGAAATTTGGATCAAACCCTTGCTCTCAACCAACTGTTGTGCAGAACCGCCCTTGGCTAGCAACTCCGGTAAAATATCCTTAGCGATTTTGCCACTGATCGTGCCAGCCTCAATTAGCTTCAGCAGTTCGGCCAAATTATCTGGTTTGAAAGGAATTTGGGCGATCGCCAGTTGTTCGTTTTTGAGATAAGCAGTGATATCGCCCATCACCCAATTGGCAGCTTGCTTAGGCGCAGCACCAGCGGCGATCGTTTGCTCAAAATACTCCGCCACCGCTTTGTCATCCGTCAACACCCGTGCGTCATAGGCAGAAAGAGCAAGTTCAGTTTCATAGCGATCGCGCTTTTCGGCCGGCAATTCTGGCAATTGAGCTTGCCAATCTGCCAACTGAGCCCTCGAAACCTCGATCGGAGGTAAATCCGGTTCCGGGAAATAGCGGTAATCGCTTGCCCCTTCCTTCATCCGCATACTAAAAGTACACTGTTTGTTTTCATCCCAAAGTCGCGTTTCTTGGAATATGGTTTCGCCGTTTTCCAAAGCTTCAATTTGCCGCTCGATCTCATAATCGATCGCCCGTTCGATCGCATTAAAAGAGTTCATATTTTTAATTTCCACTTTCGTGCCGAACTCTTTCCTACCCACCGGGCGCACCGAAATATTCACATCGCAGCGCAGGGAACCTTCCTGCATATTCCCGTCGCCCACACCAATATAGCGAACGATCCGGCGCAATTCTTGACCGTATTCCGCTGCTTCTGCGCCCGATCGCAAATCTGGTTCCGAGACAATTTCAATCAAAGGCACACCAGCGCGGTTGTAATCTACCATAGAATAAGTAGAACCGCTGAGTCGATCGCTGCCGCCGTGCACCAATTTTCCCGCATCTTCCTCCATGTGCAAGCGAGTGATCCCGATTTTTTTGCGAGTCGAATTGCCTGCTTCATCAACCAATTCAATTTCGAGCCAACCCTTAGTGGCGATCGGCAAATCAAACTGAGAAATTTGATAATTTTTCGGCAAATCCGGGTAGAAGTATTGCTTGCGATCGAACTTACTGTAAGGTGCGATTTCACAGTGCAGAGCCAGCCCTGCTTTCACCGCATACTCCAGCACTTTCTCATTTAAGACAGGCAACACTCCGGGCATTCCCATACAAATTGGGTCAATATTAGTGTTGGGAACACCACCAAATTCTGTGGAAGAACTCGAAAAAATTTTAGTCTTCGTACTCAATTGGCAGTGAGTTTCCAAACCAATAACGGCTTCGTACTCAGTTTTAACTTTTGCAGCAACAGTCATAAAAAAGTTCGGTAAGTGAGAAAAAGTGCGAGTTGTGAGAGCGAAGGAGGGAAACGACGCGGGTGGTTTTAACCACAGTAAATCTTTTTTTTCTATTACCACCTGGGGATTGTTTAGCGTGATGTACTTTTTCGATCGGCTTTCAATGGGAAAATTACCATCTCAAGCTACGCAATCCTGTAAGCATAATAGTTTGCTGCTATACAAATCCTAGACTTGTCTAGACATTTGCTTCTTACTTCAACGGGAGCATGGGAGCGGTTATCCCTTCGTAAGCTTTCACGATTTAGCCAACCGCGATCAATTAATTGCTCTTTCCATCCCCCCACGGGGTAATGCGCGCCATAGCTTAATTCAGTTTAAACTTTATTTTAGCTTTTGATTAACCAAAGCGATTGACCAGAGCTCAAGCACAACTCGCGCCCACAACTTTTCGATCGCCCCCAACTCCCTCACCACTTTCTGTAAAGATATGTTAAGATTTTTCAGATTCAGCCAGTGGTAAGGCATTGGTAGGGGAAGTTCAGCGTCGATCCACCGCAATTGCCAACCACTAGGCAAGTCTACCCTGTCGCCAGTGCCTGGTTAAGGGGCTCAATTAATGATTAAAAATGTAAAATTTAAGAGTAAGTTTAAATTTATTATTTTAATCATTAATTGATGACCAGAAATCAACACTTTTCTAAACATCAAAAATATGCCTGAAATTCCAGTTGGAAGTGCCACCCTGTTTCCCAACAGCATCACTGAGCTAGAGCAGGCGGAATCAGCCCTAGAAATAGCTTGGGAAGAACTAGAAGCAGAAACAGCAAAAACTATCGATCTAATAGGGCAAATCAGTCCCGAACATTCACAGAGAATAGGCGAGCGACTTGCCACAGTCAAGCAACTGGGCCAGCAGTTAAAAACCAAAATGAAACAAGCCACTTCGCGACTAGAGTTTCATCTGGACAACTCACAGATGGCAGTTTTAGAATGGGATTGCCAATTTCGGATCGTTCAGTGGTCAGCCGGGGCAGAACGCATATTTGGCTGGAAAACCGCAGAAGTAATCGGCAAACAATTTGAGGAATTATCAATAGTCTATGAAGCGGATTTAGAGCTAGTCAACTTAGTCACAAATAACCTCTTAGAGGGTCGCGAACCCCGCAATAGTTGCCACAACCGCAACTACACTAAAGATGGAGCGGTAATTCACTGTGAATGGAACAATTCAGCACAGACAGATGCAGAAGGAAAAGTCGTTTCCATTATCTCCTTTGCCCTAGATGTCACTGAACGGCAACGCACTCAAGAAGAACTGCGCAGGCGGGAAGAAGCTTTCAGTGCCATCGCCGAAAATGCCACCGATACCATCGCGCGGTTCGATCAAGAATTGCGCCACCTTTACGTCAACAAAGAAGTCCAACGAGCCACCGGAAAACCAGCTTCAGAATTTATCGGCAAAAGTAACCAAGAATTAGGAATGTCCCCCCAACTTTGCCATCTGTGGGACCAAGCTTGTCTGAAAGTTTTCCGCACCGGTCAACCAGAAACCATAGAATTTGACTTTCCTACTCCCGCAGGCAAAAAATATTATCAATGTCGAGTAATTCCCGAATTTACTCAAAATAATACCGTAGAAACAGTGCTAGGTATCGCCCGCGACATCACAGAACTCAAACAAGTAGAAGCCCAGTTGCGACAAAGTGAAGCTAAATTTAGGCACGTTGTTGAATCTAACATGATCGGCATCTTTTTTTGGGATATACACGGTGAAATTACAGATGCAAACGATGCTTTCTTAAATATGATTGGATACCCGCGAGAAGACCTGCAAAGCAGAAAATTGAACTGGCAAAAAATTACACCACCAGAATATCGCACCCAAGACGAAGCAAAAGTAGCAGAACTAAAAGTCACCAGCAAAGCTACTCCCTTTGAAAAAGAATACATCCGAGGAGACGGCAGTCGCGTTCATGTCCTGCTGGGGGCGGCATTTTCCGAAGATTCTCAGCAGTTTGGTGTCAGTTTTGTGCTGGACTTAACTCAGCGAAAACAGGCAGAAGCCGAACTGAAAAAACATCAAGAACTTTTGGAAAGTATCCTAAAAACTATTCCCAATTACCTTTACATTTATGATGTATTAGAAAAGAAAAATATTTATGCAAATCAAGCAGCATTATCTATATTTGGCTACTCTTCAGAAGAGTTGCAAAAAATGGGTAATGCAGCCCTATCCACCTTAATTCATCCTGACGATATGTCAAAATTAATAGCTGGTATTGAGCGGCTAGCAAACAGCACAAACATTCACGAAACAGATGATATAGACTACAGAATCCAACATAAAAATGGGGAATGGCGTTGGGTACACGATCGGTCTACAATCTTTAAAAGAACCCCAGACGGACAAATTAAGCAAGTTATCGGCTCTGTACTCGATATCAGCGATCGCAAACAAGCCGAAGCATCATTAAAACAACAAAAAGAACTGCTGCAAACTATCTTCGACAACGTACCAGTCATGCTCGCATTCTTGGGCGACAGTGGTGAAATAGAGTGGGTAAACCGATACTGGGAACAAGTGCTCGGCTGGAGTTGTGAAGCAATGAAAGGCCGCGATATCTTTGCCGAATTTTATCCCGAACCAGAATACCGCCAATACGTTTTGGATGAAATCCAAGCAGCCAATAAGAAGTGGGGCGACTTTAAAACTAGAGTTAGAGATGGGCGAATTATTGACACTTCATGGGCAAATATTCGTCTTTCCGACGGGAGATGTATCGGCATTGGTCAAGATATCACCGAACGCAAACGAGCGGAAGCTGAACTCCAAGAACTTAACGAAACTTTAGAAGCTCAAGTCGCCCAGCGTACCGCTGAACTAGAGACTTTTTTTGATGCTTTGCCCGATCGCATTTTTGTTGTAGAACGCGAAAATATGCGTCAGCCTTTTGTTAACCAATCTCTGGCAAAAATGGCGGGCTTTCAAAGTACAAGAGAGATGCAAGGAAAAACTGTTTTTGAATGTTTTCCACCAGAGCTATCCGAAAAGTTTTATGGAGAAAATATGCAAGTATTTGAATCTGGTGAAACTTTACATTTACAGGAAGAATTGAACTTGGAAGGGCGGACTCATTACTATGATACCTTGAAAATTCCCCTCAAAAATCCCGGAGGCGAAATTTATGCTTTAATTGGGACTTCTCGCGATATAACTGAGTTGGTTGAAACCAAAAAAGCTCTCTCAGAACGCACAGAGCAATTAGAATTTGCCAATCAAGAACTAGAATCTTTCTCTTACTCTGTTTCCCACGACTTGCGCGCTCCTTTGCGACACATTTCAGGTTTTGTCAACGCCTTGAAACAGCGACTACAATCAATGGAGGTTCTGGGCGATCGTAAAATAGTTCATTATCTGCAAGTAATTGATGACAGTAGCCAAAAAATGAGTCTGTTGATTGACGGTTTGCTAGCACTTTCGCGGGTGGGGCGCACCGAGTTAATCCAAATTCCGATCGACCTCACCGAGTTGGTACAAACTGCGATTAAATTGGCTCAACCCAGAACAGTCACAGATTTGACGCAAACTCCCCAAACCGTTGAATTTGAAATCGGAGATTTACCTGTGGTGACGGGAGATCCTACCTTACTCCAACAGGTGTTCAGCAACTTGATTAGCAATGCAGTCAAGTTTAGTCGCGGACGCAATCCAGCTACCATAGTTATTGATGCTTTACCAGATGGAACGATTTTTGTCAAGGATAATGGTGTCGGTTTTGAGATGGAATATGCCGATCAACTATTTGCAGCCTTTGGGAGATTGCACTCCCAGAGAGAATTTGAAGGCACAGGCATCGGTTTAGCGATCGCCTGGCGGATTATTCATCGCCACGGCGGTACAATTTGGGCCGAAAGCACACCCGATGCAGGAGCAACATTTTACTTTAAACTCAATTAAACAGTCTCAACCTTTTTTCCGGTCTAGGACGAGCTTATTTCATTTGTAAACAATATTTTTTAAAGCCGTACCACAGGATGCAAAGCAAAAGCACAGAGAACATAAAGAGAAGTTCACAAATCATTTAAGATTGCTATATACTATTACATATTTCATGGTAAGGACTGCCTCAACTCAGTCACCATTAGTTAGTCAAAATATTGATCGGAAAATAAATAATCTTGCTAAATTCAACCCCATCTACCAAATGTTAAATCAACCACCATCAATATAAAAAATAAAACCCCTCACCAATTCCCCCCTGCTAAATGTAATATGTTAGAGCGCAACCACCATAATAATTTACTAAATAAATCCCCAAAAGCTATGTTAAATTTATTGATTGTCGAAGACATGGCCGAAGATATAGAATTAGTGGTAATCGCCTTAGAAACAGGAGGAATAAAATTTACCTTTGACACAGCTCAAACTGCAAATGAGTGTAGAGAACTGCTCCAAAATGGCAAAGAATACGATGCTGTATTGTCGGATTACAGGCTGCCCGGTTTCAACGGTTTAGACTTGTTGAAAATGATGCAGGAATTAGAGCGCAACATACCTTTTATTTTAGTAACAGGAAGCTTGGGAGAAGAAGCGGCAGTTGAGTGCATCAAATCAGGCATGACAGATTACTTATTAAAAAGCAGATTATTTAGACTGCCAACAATATTAGAAAGATCCCTCCAAGAATATCAAATGCGCGCCCAGCGACAAGAAGCGATCGCCAAAATTCAACGACAAGCTCAGAAAGAAGCGATCGTCAACCGCATTGTCCAAGCCATGCGCGAAACCCTAGTGCTAGACGAAGTGCTACAAACCACCGCAGATCAGCTCCATGAAGCTTTTGAAACTAGCGGCTGCGGGATTTTGCAGCCAGATGCTGACGGGGGTATCATAGTTCGCTACATGAGCAAATCAGCAGACAAACAACACCTCGTGGGGCTAAATTGCGACTTTGCCGAACACTACCGCTCCTCCCTCGCAGCAGGAGAAACCCTAGCCCTCGACGACTTATCCAAGCTCTGTCCGTCTCTGCAAGCATCAGCAGAGATTGTAGGGTTTCAGGCAGTGACGATCGCACCACTGCTCTACCAGCAGTCATTTTTGGGAGGAATTTGCCTCTACCAGTGCGATCGCACCCGCTCTTGGAGTGCAGAAGAAGTATCCCTAGTCAAAGCTATAGCAGATCAGTGCGCGATCGCCATCCACCAAGCCGAACTCTATCAGCGAGCCCAAACCGAACTAGCAGAACGCAAGCGTGCCGAAGCAGCAGTCCTTGGCATCCAGCAGCAGCTAGCAGCAATGGCAGCCAACATCCCCGGCTCCGTTTACCGCAGCATCATCCATCCCGACGGCAGGATCTCCCTGCCTTACATCAGTCCGGGGGTGCGGGAAGTGACTGGCATCGAGCCATCCGAGGTGATGGCGCGTCCCGAAATCTTGATGGAAATCATTCATCCAGAAGACAAAAGCTCCTTTGACCAAAGCGTAGCAGCATCCAGTGCCAGTCTTGAACCGTGCGATCGCCAATACCGCATCATTTTGAAAACCGGGGAGGTGAAATGGGTGCAAGACAACGCCCGGTTTTCCAAAAACGAAAACGGCGACATCATTATCGACGGAGTAGCCCTAGACATCAGCGGACGGAAACAGGCAGAAGAAGCACTGCGTCAAAGCGAACAGCGTTTTCGATCCCTGATCGAAAACGCTACAGACATCACGATCATTCTCGACGGAGAAGGCACATTTCGCTACATCAGCCCTTCCGTCAAGCGAATTTTAGGATACTTACCCCAAAAGACGATCGGGCGAAGCGTTTTTGAAACCGTTCATCCCGAAGACGGAGCCCTGATTACCGAAACACTCAAAAAAGTAATTCAAAACCCCAAGACAAGTGACTCCCCTGTCGAGTACCGAGTCCGCCACCGCAACGGCTCATGGTGTTGTTTAGAAGCAGTAGCCACCAACTTGCTACACGATCCGGCAGTCAAAGGAATAGTAGTCAACTGCCACGACATCACCAAGCGCAAACTCGCCGAAGAACAACTACTCCACGATGCCTTTCATGACGGCCTCACTGGACTGCCCAACCGAGCCCTATTTATCGATCGACTCGAACACGATCTCAGACTCGCCCAAAGACGCAAAGAATACTTATTTGCAGTGCTGTTTCTGGATTTAGATAGATTTAAAGTAGTCAACGATTCCCTCGGCCACGCCATCGGCGACCAACTGCTAATCGCCAGCGCGCGGCGTTTAGAAACCTGTTTGCGGGTGGGAGATACAGTGGCCCGCCTCGGAGGCGACGAGTTTGCCATCCTGCTAGAAGATATTGACGGCATCAATGAAGCCAATAATATTGCCCATCGCCTCCAACAAAGAATCAGCGCTCCCCTGGTTCTAGACGGAAACGAAGTATTCATCACCGCCAGCATCGGTATCGCCCTGAGTTCCGTCGAATACATCGAATCGACAAATCTGCTGCGCGATGCCGACACCGCCATGTACCGCGCCAAAGGACTAGGCAGAGCCCGCCACGAAGTATTCAACAGTTCCATGCACGCCCACGCTTTGCGGCTATTGCAGCTAGAAAACGACCTGCGACGCGCCGCGGAATCGATTCGAGACCGCCCCAGAGAAGAAGATGAGGGACAAGAGCAACTTGGGGAATACAGAACCTCAGAAGACTCCACCAAACCCCTTCTCTGTCTCAAATTCCCCAAACCTTCCTTACCTCCCTTGTCCCCAGCGCCCCAGTTTATTATTCACTACCAGCCCATAGTCTCGATCGCCACCAACACCATTACCTGTTTTGAAGCCTTAGTGCGGTGGCAGCATCCAGAACGAGGATTAGTTTCCCCAGCCGAATTCATCCCAGTCGCCGAAGAAACCGGACTGATCGTACCCCTCGGCCGCTGGGTGCTGCGTACAGCTTGCCAGCAAATCCACCAGTGGCAGCAGCTATTTCCCAGCAACCCCCCCCTGAGTGTCAGCGTCAACCTTTCAGTCAAACAGTTTTCTCAGCCAGACTTAATTGAATACATCGACCAAGTGCTAGAAGAAAGTGACCTAGACGGCAGCAGTTTAAAACTAGAAATTACAGAAAGCGTACTCATAGAAAATTCCGAATCAGTTACCGCCATGCTGGTGGAACTCAGATCCCGCAACATACACCTGTGCATCGACGATTTCGGTACCGGCTATTCATCCCTCTCCTATCTGCACCGCTTTCCGACCAATACCTTAAAAATAGACCGTTCTTTTGTCAGCAGAATGGGAGTAAAATTTGATATCAGCAAAGGAGAGATTGACCCCACAGAAATTGTGCGATCGATCGTTACTTTATCGCACAATTTAGGCATGGACGTAGTAGCGGAGGGAGTCGAAGAAGCGACACAGCTTGACCTGCTCAAAGGGTTAAAATGCGAGTACGCCCAGGGATACTTTTTCTCAAAACCTCTAGACTCTCAAACAGCAGCAACCCTCATCCGACAGCAACAAGAAAATCAGAACTTGCTGACATTGAGCTAGCTCGGAAACGGCAATTTAAAAAACACGGCACTTTGTGCGTCCCATTTACAAATAAATGGGTCTGAAGCCCCGTCCTTCGGCAGCATCCCGATTTTGCATAGGCTCTCGCATGACCGCTGTAAATCTCTGGTTATCACTAATAAATTGTCTGCGGTCATGCGAGAGCCCCTACGAATATACTTGCAAAATAGAGATGCACCCCGTCCTTCTAGGACGGCTTGAATTTTTCCTAATTTTATTAGCAATATCTAGTACAATATAAAATCTTAAGATATTGTAAAACAGTTCCTAACTCGTGTCAGTTTATTAACTGCTGGATCAAAACAATTATGACTACTGGCTACCTCGCCCTCGTGCTCCACGCCCACCTACCCTTTGTCCGCCATCCCGAAAGCGACTACGTTTTAGAAGAAGAATGGCTGTTTGAGGCGATCGCCGAAACCTACATTCCTCTGCTACAAGTCTTTGAAGGGCTAAAGCGCGACGGCATCGACTTTAAAATTACCATGAGCATGACACCGCCCTTAGTGGCCATGCTGCGTGACCCCTTGTTGCAAGACCGATTCGACGAGCACCTGGCAAAACTCGAAGAATTAATCGAACTGGAAAGGTCGCACAACAGCGGCAACGGTCATCTCCGCTACTTAGCCGAACACTACGCCACCCATTTCTCTCAAGTCCGCAACTTCTGGGAAAGGTACGATCGAGATTTAGTCACAGCTTTCAAACAACACCAAGACACCAACAACCTCGAAATCATCACCTGCGGTGCCACCCACGGCTATTTACCGCTGATGAAAATGTACCCAGAAGCAGTTTGGGCACAAATTCAAGTAGCCTGCGACAACTACGAAGCCAACTTCGGCCGTCGCCCCAACGGCATTTGGCTACCCGAATGCGCCTACTACGAAGGCTTAGAGCGGATGTTAGCCGATGCCGGCTTGCGATACTTCCTCACAGACGGTCACGGCATCCTCTACGCCCGTCCGCGCCCCCGCTACGGTAGCTACGCCCCCATTTTCACCGAAAGCGGAGTAGCAGCATTCGGTAGAGATCACGAATCTTCCCAGCAAGTTTGGTCCTCGGAAGTCGGCTATCCAGGTGCAGCAGAATACCGAGAATTCTACAAAGATTTGGGCTGGGAAGCAGATTATGAGTACATAAAGCCCTACATCATGCCCAACGGCCAGCGGAAAAATACCGGGATTAAGTATCATAAAATCACCGGTCGCGGATTAAGTTTAGGCGACAAACAGTTATACGATCCATACTGGGCGAGGGAAAAAGCCGCCGAACACGCCAGCAACTTTGCCTTCAACCGCGAACGTCAAGTCGAACACCTCAACGGCATCATGCAGCGCCCACCGATTATTGTTTCGCCCTACGACGCAGAACTTTTCGGTCACTGGTGGTACGAAGGGCCTTGGTTCTTAGACTACCTGTTCCGCAAGAGTTGGTATGACCAAAATACCTACGAGATGACCCATTTGGCAGATTATTTGCGCGCAAATCCGACTCAGCAAGTTTGTCGCCCCTCCCAGTCTAGTTGGGGATATCGCGGTTTCCATGAGTATTGGTTGAACGATACGAATGCTTGGATTTACCCCCATTTGCACAAGGCTGCGGAACGGATGATTGAGTTGGGAAGTATGGAACCGGAAGATGAGTTGCAGTCTCGTGCTTTGAATCAGGCGGCGCGGGAAGTGTTGTTAGCTCAATCTTCTGACTGGGCATTTATCATGCGTACAGGGACAATGGTCCCCTATGCGGTGCGACGGACTCGATCGCACTTAATGCGTTTTCACAAACTGTACGATGAAGTAAAAGAAGGGAAAGTCGATTCCGGTTGGTTGGAGAAAGTTGAGGAAATTGACAATATTTTCCCTGAAATCAACTATCGCGTTTATCGATCGCTTTAAACAGTTATATTACTCGTCCCCAGGGTCTGTGGGCCTGGGGACGCTCCTCCCCATCAAGCCATCCATTCAACTCTCCTCGCCTCATGTCCCCCCTTAATCCTAGGGGGACATAATAGTTCATGAGTCCCTTTTCTACGCGATATTACTTAGATATTCAGGCTTATTTAAGACCAAGCTATATACTTAATGACAATCCTAAAGACTCCATACTATAATCTAGTAACCTGTCCCCACATCTAAATGATTAAAATATGATTTTCCTAACCGGGTATCAAATAACTGAAAAAGTTTATGCGGGAGTCAATACGGTTATTTATCGGGGAATCTGGGAAAAACATAACTTGCCTGTCATTGTCAAAACACCGATCGCAGAGTATCCCACTCTCGAAGAAATTACTCGGTTGAGACACGAATATAAAATTAGACAACCCCTCGAAAACATAGAAGAAATTATCAATTGTTATCGGACAGAAAATCATCAAAATGGGATTGCGCTAATCTTAGAAGACTGCGGGGGTCTGGGTTTATCTAATTTTCTGACAACTACCAAACTGAATCTCAAAGTTTTTTTAGAAATAGGTATTCAGCTCGCAAAGGGCTTGGGCAATATTCATCAGCATCAAATAATTCACAAAGATATAAAACCTCAAAATATCATCATAAATCCCAGCAATAATTGCGTCAAAATAACTGACTTTAGCATCGCTTCCCGCTTGATTAGAGAAAACGCAACTGCCAGCTATTCTAACTTGCTCGAAGGCACGTTAGCTTATATGTCGCCCGAACAAACTGGTAGAATGAATCGGGCGATCGACTATCGCAGTGATTTCTATTCGTTAGGTGTCACTTTTTATCAGATGCTGACTGGTGAATTGCCATTTAGTGCGATCGACCCTTTAGAATTAGTTCACTGTCACATCGCCCGCACAGCACCCTCTCCACACAGTTTAAATCCCGAAATTCCCGAAGCAATTTCTGGCATCGTGATGAAATTGTTGGCCAAAACGGCGGAAAATCGCTATCAAACTGCTGAAGGTTTAAAATTTGACTTAGAATTCTGTTTGGCGAAACTGCAAGCTAATGGCAATATATCTGATTTTACTGTCGGAAATGCCGATCGGGCCAGTCAATTGCTCATACCTCAAAAACTCTACGGTAGAGAAACCGAAGTAGCTGCTTTACTCAGCGCTTTTGAGAGAGTTAGCGGTGGAAACCCCCCCCAACCCCCCCTTGGTAAGGGGGGGCTTTTGGAGCTTTGCCAAAGCACTGAAGAACCCCCCCAACCCCCCCTTGGTAAGGGGGGGCTTTTGGAGCTTTGCCAAAGCACTGAAGAACCCCCCCAACCCCCCCTTGGTAAGGGGGGGCTAAGAGAGCGAATTCCCGTGGGTAATGGGGGGCTGTCGGCACTTTCTTCACCCCCCTTAGCAAGGGGGGCAGGGGGGGTCGAATTGATCCTGGTTTCTGGTTATTCGGGTATCGGCAAAACTGCGATCGTCAATGAAGTGCAGAAACCCATTGTACGCCAACGTGGTTATTTTATTTCAGGGAAATTCGACCAATTCAAACGTAACATTCCCTACGCTTCTCTGATTCAAGCATTCCAATCATTAATTCGGCAGTTACTAACAGAAAGTGACGCATCTATCCAGACTTGGAAAGAGAAACTGCTAACCGCTTTGGGAAGTAACGGGCAAGTTGTTGCAGACGTGATTCCCGAAGTCGAACTAATTGTTGGAAAACAGCCGGAAGTCCCGCAATTGGGGCCGACAGAATCGCAAAATAGATTTAATCGGGTGTTTAAACAATTCATCAGCGTGTTTGCTGCACAGTCACACCCGCTGGTGATTTTTCTGGACGATTTGCAGTGGGCAGATTCGGCATCGCTGAAATTAATCGAACTGTTGATTACAGACTCAGATAGCAAATATTTACTAATTATTGGAGCTTATCGAGATAATGAAGTCAGTCCCACCCATCCGCTGATTCAAACCATAGAAAAAATCGCAGAAATACCACAACTAGGAATACAGCCAATTGTTAGCAACATCATTCTCGATCCTTTAAGTTTGAGTCATGTCGAAGAATTAATTGCGGATACTTTGGACAGTCAAATTACTCAAAAAATCGAGCTGTTAGCAGAGCTACTTTTTAACAAAACCCAAGGAAATCCGTTCTTTTTAACTCAGTTGCTGCGAGCACTTCATCAAGAAAACTTGTTAGTTTACGACTTTCAATCCGGTGCGTGGCAGTGGGATCTGGAACACATTCAAGCTATTGGAATAACTGACTGCAATGTCGTAGAGTTGCTTGCTCGAAATATTAAGAAATTGCCCGCAGCGGCACAGTCAGCATTAAAATTAGCTGCTTGTATTGGCAACCAATTTAATTTAGAAGTGCTGGCAATTGTCAGCGAAAAATCTCAGAAGGAAACAGCATTAAACCTCTGGGATACGCTTCAGGCAGGCTTGGTTTTGCCACTGAGCAATGATTACAAAATTCCGCTGGTTTTTGAAGGCACAGAAACTGGGCTGGCTGGGCTGCAAGATGTGAAGGTTGATTATAAGTTTTTGCACGACAGAGTGCAGCAAGCAGCTTATTCTCTGATAGCTGAAGAGCAGAAACAAGAAACTCACCTAAAAATAGGTAAATTGCTGCTGCAAAATACTCCTCCTGAAGCACGCAAGGACAATATTTTTGCACTGGTAAATCAACTGAATTTCGGTATTGGGGCAACCACAGGGGGATTGCCCCTACTGACATCTGAACCGGAAAAATGCGAGTTAGCTGAACTCAATCTCATAGCGGGTCAAAAAGCGAAGGCGGCAGCAGCTTTTGAACCTGCTCTCAGGTATTTTAATCTGGGAATTGAACTCCTAAACTCTCTCTCTGGCACTGGTGAAGAGTCAAGTGAAATTCAGTCAAGTTGGCAGAGTCATTATCACTTGACGCTGATTTTGCATACAGAGGCAATGGAAGCAGAATATCTTAATACCAATTTACCGCAAGCAGAAACTCTGGGCGATTTAATCTTGCAGCAAGCTACTACTCAGCTAGATGCGGTAAAGGTATACGAGATTAAAGTCCAAATGTATATAAACACCTGGCAGTTCCCCAGAGCTTTGGATACTGGGTTGCAAGCTTTGGAAATGATGGGTTTCTCTCTGGCAAAAATCCAGGATTTGGCTAGCCATGAGGTGATACTACCCCAGTTTGAAGACTTAGAAAACCTGCCCAAAATGACCGAACCGGAGCTGATAGCAGTAATCAAGTTACTGCAATCTCTTAATGTTGCTGCTTTGTCTGTCAAACCAGAGATTGGCTTCCAAATTGTGGTATGTCAAGTTATTCTCTGCATTCAAAGAGGTTATTCTGACATCGCTGCTTTATCTTATGTTTGGTACGGCACGTTACTGTGTGCAGTTGGAGAGATTGAAAAAGGATATCATGCAGGACAACTGGCTGTGAGATTGTTAGAGCAATTCGATAGCAAGCCGCTTATATGCCCGGTCTACAATACGTTTAACTATTTTATTCGACACTGGAAAGAACACGCTAAAGAAAGTTTGGCACAGTTACAGGAGGCGCTGCAAAATGGACTTGAGTTTGGCTCTCTGGACTATGCTTCTTATGGTATTAATAATTATTGCCTCAACCTATTTTGGACTGGGGGCCTGCTCGAATCGCTATTGAACAAGCAATTGTTATACGTAAATTTAATTGAAAAGATTGGCAATGCCTACGTGGCAATGGAAATTAATGTATTGAGACAATTAAATTTAAATTTGCAAGGTTTAGCAACTGACAAGTATCGGCTGACTGGAGAGGCAATTGATGAAGTAACTTTGCTGCCGCAGTTCCAAGCTGCCAATAGTGCTTGGACGCTTTTTCATGTGTATCTATATAAAGGAATTCTCTTTTATTTATTGAAAGATGGTGCGGGGGCTGTGGCTAACATCTCGCAAGCATTGGCATACATTAAATCAATCATGGGGATTATGTCGGTTGCAGTCCACAATTTTTACTATTCCCTTTCTTTATTAGCTGTATATCCAACTGTCGCTCCTCAACAACAAGCAGAATATTTGCAGCAAGTGGAAGCAAATCAGAAAAAGATGCAGGATTGGGCTTTCCACGCACCGATGAATTATCAGCATAAATACGAGTTGGTGGAAGCAGAAAAGGCGCGGGTGTTGGGAGACAAAGATCGGGCGATCGAGTTTTACGATCACGCAATCGAAAATGCCGCCGCCCAGGGATACATTCAAGAAGAAGCTTTAGCCAATGAATTAGCCGCCGAGTATTATCTCTCTCTCGGTAGGGAGAAAGTTGCGAAAACCTACATGACTGATGCTTATTACGGCTATATCCGCTGGGGCGCGAATGCAAAAGTTGCTGATTTGGAGGAACGATATCCTCAGTTAATTGTACGGATGCCGGAGATTGACACTTATTTAGGCAGTAATAATTTCACTCTTACTGCGACTTCTTCCACCGTCATCGAGAGTCAAAAATCTCTGGATTTCGATACAGTCATGAAAGCATCTCTTGCTATTTCTGGTGAAATTGTTCTAGATTCTTTGCTAGAAAAATTGATGGGAATTTTGCTGGAAAATGCCGGGGCGGAAACAGGGTGTCTGATCGCGTCAAAATATGGTGAGTTTGTCGTAGAAGCAGCGGGAGAAGTTGATGGCGATGTGCGGGTGCTCTCAGGCGCGGGATTGGACTATGCGTATCCGCGATCGCTAATCAATTTTGTCGATCGCACTCAGCAAGATATCGTGCTAAATGATGCCCGCAGCGAGGCTATTTTCAACAATGACCCCTACATCGTGGAGCACCAGCCCAAATCGCTGTTATGCGCGCCGATCGTCTATCAAGGCAAATTAACCGCGATCCTATATCTGGAAAATAACTTAACAACCGGCGCTTTTACAGCCGATCGCTTGGAAGTTTTGAAGCTGCTTTCTTCCCAAGCTGCGATCGCCCTGGAAAATGCCCGTCTCTACGCTAACCTAGAAACAGCCAATCAACAATTAGCCGAGTCCAACTTGACTCTCGAAGCAAAAGTTACACAGCGCACCCAAGAATTATCCGAAAAAAATACGTTGTTGTCTCAAGAAATTCAAGAAAGGCAAAAAGCCGAAGCAGTAGCACAATCTGCCAGTCGTGCCAAAAGTGAATTTTTGGCTAACATGAGCCACGAATTGAGAACACCATTAAATGGCATTTTAGGTTACGCTCAAATTTTCCAACGAGACAAACATTTGACCGAACAGCAACAAGATGGAATTCGGATTATCCACCGCTGTGGTGAACATTTACTCGCTCTAATTGAGGATATTTTAGACCTGTCTAAAATCGAAGCGCGGAAAATGGAACTAAAACCGACAGAGTTGGATTTTGCCGAATTTATTCATAGCGTAACAGCTATTTGTCGCATTCGGGCTTCCCAAAAGGGAACGGCTTTTAACTGTGAATATTTGTCGTCTATTCCCAAGGCGATTGCGGCTGATGAAAAGAAGTTGCGACAAATTTTGATTAATTTAATTGGCAATGCAATTAAGTTTACTGAAGTTGGTGGCGTTACTTTTAAGATCTCAGTATTGGAGAGGACAGTCGCCCTGACTAACCTGAAGATTCGATTCCAAATCGAAGATACTGGTATTGGCATCGCTACTGATGAATTGTCAAAGATATTTTCGCCTTTTGAACAGGTAGGAAATACTCGTCGCCATACCGAAGGAACCGGATTGGGATTAGCAATTAGCTACCAATTAGTGGAGATAATGGGTGGGGAACTCAAGGTAGAAAGCACTTTAGGAAAAGGTAGTGTTTTCTGGTTTGAGTTAGAGCTACCGGAAGTTAACGGCGGCGAAATAAATAACAAGTATTCTGCAAAAATAATTAAGGGTTTCAAGGGTGTTAATAAAAAACTTTTGGTGGTCGATGACAAGTGGGAAAATCGGTCAGTTTTAGTGAATTTACTCGAACCGTTGGGCTTTGAAATAGTTGAAGCAACCGATGGGCAAGATTGTTTGAATAGAGTGCAGGAATTTCAGCCGGATTGCATTTTAATTGATTTAGTGATGCCGGTGATGGATGGATTTGAAGCGGTGCGGCAAATTCGCAAGTTGCCGGAATTTAAGCATACGATCGCGATCGGTACTTCTGCTAGTGTGTATGAAGCTGAGAAGCTAGTAAGTTTGGCAGCAGGATGCAATGCTTTTATTCCCAAACCGATCCGGGTGGAGGAGCTTTTAGATTGCCTAGAAGTTCATTTAGGTTTAGAATGGATCTATGAGGAATTAGAAAATCGGCTCACGGACTCTGAACTCCCCCACAGTCAATCAAAAATTGAGCCTGAAGAAATGATTGCTCCTCCGACAGAAGTAATCGCCATACTGTTTGATTTAGCGATGATGGGAGACTTGGGAGGTATTCAAAAAGAAGCAGAAAAATTAAAAAATATCGATTTTAGATATGTGCCTTTTGCCAACCATTTAAATCAATTAGCAAAGGATTTTGAAGAAGCAAAGATTTTAGATTTAGTACAAAAATACAGGAATCAGTGAAAATATGAGCATTTTACCGTTGGAACAGAACATCATATTAATCGTCGATGACAATGCAAATAATTTAGCAGTGTTGTTTGATTTTTTGACGGCATCGGGGTTTAAAGTGTTGGTGGCGAGAACGGGGGAAAGCGCTATTACAAAAGCTGAGTATTCGATGCCGGATTTGATTTTGCTGGATGTGCTGATGCCACCTGGAATTGACGGCTTTGAAACTTGTCAGCGTCTGAAAGCTAATGATAGTACAAAAGACATCCCGGTAATTTTCATGACGGCGCTAGATGAGACAGAAAATAAAGTAAAAGGGTTTGATTTAGGAGCAGTTGATTATGTTACTAAACCGATTCAAAATGAAGAAGTGTTAGCACGCGCCAAAGCACATTTGAGCATTAGTAATTTGACGAAAAAACTTCAAGCTCAAAATGAGCAGATGCAGCAGGAAATTGCCGATCGCCAACTAGCTCAAGTCAGCCTGCGACAACTAGCTGAGCAATTGGAAAAACGAGTAGCAGAACGCACTGCGGAACTTTCTGACACTAACGATCGGCTGAAACAAGAGGTTAAAGAGCGACAACAAGTGCAGGAAAATTTGCAGAAATCTCTGTTAGAACTCCAGCAGGCTCAAACTCTTCTAATTCAAAACGAAAAAATGTCAGCTTTGGGACAAATGGTAGCGGGTATTGCTCACGAAATTAACAATCCCGTGAATTTTATTTGCGGCAATCTCAACTACGTTCGCGACTATACTCAAGATATTTTGACTGTACTAAATCTTTACCAGAAGCACTATCCAGATCCACCAGTGGAAATAGAAACAAAATCAGAAGCGGTGGATCTACAATTCATTAAAAAAGATTTGATTAAGATGCTGGATTCGATGCAGGTTGGAGGCGATCGCATTCGGGAACTCATTTTCTCTATGCGCTATTTTTCGCGGCAAGAAGGGCTAGAGATGAAACAAATTAACCTCCACGAAAGTATTGACAGTACGCTGATGATTTTGAAAAATAGGTTGAAGTTCAAGCCGAACCGCCCCACCATTGAGGTGATTAAAAAGTATTCTTCTCAGGTGGTAACTGTAGAGTGTTTGGGCGGCGAAATAAATCAGGTATTTATGAATATCTTGGCTAATGCGATCGACGCGATCGAAGAATTTAGTATTCAGGGAAATACTGATGAAATTAAACCAAACCCCTACCTGATTCAGATTAGCACTGAACTCAGTAAATACAACACAGTAACTATTAAAATTTCTGACAGCGGGGCGGGAATTAGCGAGGAAGTGCGGGGGAAAATATTTGACCCATTTTTTACTACGAAGCCGATCGGCAAAGGTACGGGAATTGGGCTGTCAATTAGCTGGCATATTGTAGTAGAAAAGCACGGGGGGATGTTGCGGTGTACTTCCATTCCGGGAAAAGGGACTGAATTTGCGATCGAGTTACCAATTCAACAGCAAGTCCGAGACATAACAGCCTCTAGTCCCCAACCTGCGGGTTATTAAAAACTGCAAGTTCGATCGATTAAATTGTTGAATCCGATCGTTTTTGATAATCTTGGGCCGAACTTGGGTCTAGTTCCCAGCGATGGTCATCTCGATGTTCTAGCATTTCTGTTGTTTCTAAAATAGCCCCATCGGCCATTTCTATCCCCGCCGCAACTCCGAGTTCATCCACCATATTCAGGTCAGGATTTGGAGCGCTTCCCCCCACCAATTCCTCACCAGTGGCACTTTCTTGTTCCGCAGCAGCCACATCGCCATCGCTCTGGCTGATTGAGGTAGTGGCTGAAGTGTATTCCGAACTGTGGTCATTCAGAGTCGAGATCTCGTCTTCACTCAATCCCGGTTCCTGGATCGCTCCGGTGCCGTAAGATTCGGTAATTTCTTGAGGTAATTCGTCCCAATTATCTGCTTCTTCTATTGCTTTTTCTGCGGTTGTCTTATGCTTTTTCACGATACTTACTCCTATTTTTTGAGCGCCGTTGAATTGAAAAATTAAGCTGTTTTCCAGGTTCCTTTCCCCCTGCATTATTTGTAATTGCTATTTTGGTGATTGACTTCTATCTACGGCAATATTTTTAATTTATATTAGCTCTTTCATTAGGAGTAGCGATCGCCTTTTGTCACAGGCGATCGCTCTTTGATGCTCAGGCTAATTCTATTCCGGGAAATCAGGAATTACCCATTTGGGGGGTGCATTCCGTTTTTTTCTCACCGCTTCCTCCGCTATCTCCAGGATTTTGTCGAGGGAAGTATTTTCAATAAAACTTGACGTTGCCGCTGCGTATTCCCGCTTCGGGCACTTGTCGCCCAAAACGCAGCCATTGACGCAAGCTACAGCACAATCGACACTGTTTTCCACCATAACTTTTTTCCTTGACGCTTCTAACAACTAAATAGATACGTACTCTTGGTTAATTTGTCAAGAGACTTGCCTCTATCTTTATTTTACTTTACAAAGCACAATCAAAGGGCGATCGACTCCGGTAAATTACTCTAAAATCTAAGTAACCTACATAATCTCTAGCTCATGAGCGATTTTCTGCGCCGCTTAAAAATTTTACCTTGGCGAGAAATGCTGCAAATTGCCGCGATCGTCAACTTGACTGTTTTGGGAATAGAACTATTGTTAGCATGGAGTGCGATCGCGATTCCCGCCATCAGCAACGCTCTGATGTTACTCTACAGCTCCTCCCTAGGAACATTGATACCTGTAGTTACAGCCGTGGGAATAGGGGCCCTAGCGGTTTATTTTTTAGAATATTGGCAACAGCAATTTTTACTGAACCGGGCTAATTTGTGGCTTTTAGTTTTCTGTTTAGTCCTAGGTTTATTTTTCAAGTCTCTGCTGTTACCTCCATTTTTCATTAGTTTATCGGAAATTACACCCATAGCAATTGCGGTGGGAGTTTTTTGGAAAGGTAGACCTTATTGGAGATAGTTATGGGTTATTTGTTATATCGTTTCCGGCTGCATCGGAATGATTTAACCGCAGAGAACACAGAGGACACAGAGGGAGAGAATAGAGATCTGAATCATTCAGATGCTACCGGATTTGATATTATGGGTGATTTGTTATTGGTTTTTAGTAACCACTGAAGTCCTTATAAGAAATGACTAAATTCCTGACTAGAAACCTTTGGGACTAACTGGAACAATCAAGGAGAAAATTAAGTCAACTTCCTCTCAAATGTTTGCGATTATCCCGATTTTGTAAGGGCTTCGCCCCTACGAATATATTTGCCAAACACAGATGCACCCAAATGTTTGGCATTGTCCACTGATTTTGTTTAAATTAATAATGACTGTCAAAACACGCCAACAGGCTAACCTATTACTCTTACTATTTCCTGCTACCGCCTGGTTGATAATTTTCTTCATTTTGCCTGTGCTAATTGTACTTTTGTACAGTTTTCTAGAACGTGGAACCTATGGTGGCGTTACTTGGATATTTACTCTCAGCAACTACCAAGGTTTGTTCAGCGGACTTTTTTGGGGGGTAATTGGTCGATCGCTCTGGCTGGCTTTTCTGACAACTGTGGCTTGTCTTTTAGTTGGCTATCCCCTAGCATTCTTGATTGCTACCCGTTCTCCCCGCTGGCGAAATGCCTTACTTTTGCTCGTAATTATTCCATTTTGGACTAATTTTTTAGTCAGAACCTACGCCTGGATTATCTTGCTGCGAAGTGAAGGAGTGATTAACACAGCCTTGCAAAATTTGCATATTATTACCGAACCATTAAATTTGCTATTTACCCCTTTCGCTGTGGCGATCGGTCTAATTTATGGTTATTTACCTTTCATGGTTCTGCCATTGTATTCTAGCATAGAACGATTTAATTTTTCATTAGTAGAAGCCGCTCAAGATTTGGGGGCTAATGATATTCGCACTTTTTGGCGTGTATTTTTGCCTTTGACTACTCGCGGGATTGTTGCAGGTTCGATTCTGGTTTTTGTCCCCGCCGTTGGTGCTTTCGTTACACCAGATATTTTGGGTGGTTCTAAAACAATGATGGTGGGAAATTTGATTCAAAATCAATTTTTAAAAGCCCGTGACTGGCCTTTTGGTTCGGCGCTTTCTATGCTATTGACAGTAATAGTATTGATTCCGGTATTGATTTATTTTCGCCTGTCTGATAAAACAGAAAGTTAACAATTAACTGTTGACTGTTAACTGTTGACTGTTGACTACGCTCATGGAACTGCAACTGACAACCGACAACTGACAACTGACAACTGACAACCGACAACTGACTAATGACTAAACTAGATTTACGTGTTCGGGCGATCGGTAAAAAGTGGCTTTGGATACAAGCTACACTAGCATTTGCTTTTCTCTACCTGCCAATTCTAATCTTAATTATTTACTCCTTCAATAGCTCCAAATTTAACGCCATTTGGCGCGGTTTTACCCTCGATTGGTATCGCAGCTTATTCAGCGATGTCGGTACTCTCGGCATGGCTAGCAGTAGCAGTGCCGGAATTTGGACAGCACTCAACAACAGCTTACTGATTGCTACTATTTCGACTCTGCTAGCAACAGTTTTGGGTACAGCCATCGCCCTCGCACTGGAACGCTTTCATTTTCCGGGGCGCAAAGCAGTAGAAACTTTACTGTTTTTGCCGATAATTATGCCCGAAATTACGATCGGCATTTCGTTGCTAGTTTTCTTTACCCTAGTATTTCGCATCATCGAAAATCTAACGGGAATTCGCCTCAATCTCGGTTTACCTACAGTAATTATCGGTCATGTTACCTTTAATATTTCATTTGTGACTATTACTGTCAGGGCCCGTTTGGCAGAACTAGATCCGATATTAGAACAAGCAGCTTTTGACTTGGGTGCTAACGAATGGCGGACTTTTTGGCGGATTACCCTACCTCTAATTTGGCCTAGTGTTTTTAGCGGGGCACTGCTAGCTTTTACTTTGTCTCTTGACGATTTCGTGGTGACATTTTTTACAACAGGTGTTGGTTCAATGACGCTACCGCTATTTGTTTATGGCATGATAAAATTTGCTGTAACACCAGCGATTAATGCGCTATCCACTTTGATGTTGTTGGCTTCGTTATTGCTGGTTTTGTCCTCATTGAGAATGAAAAAAAGTTAAAAAAATGCTTTTTGTGTCATAATTAATTTCACTTGCCACTAACAAAACCTATGAAACGCCTGCTGACTTTATTATTTTTGTTTATGATTAGTGCCTTAGTGCCTTTTGGGTGTAGCAGCCAAGGTGCTAACCAGCAACAAGTGCTCAGCATTTACAACTATGCCTCTTATATCGCCCCAGATGCGATCGCCCAATTCGAGAAAGAGAACAACGTCAAGATTCAATACGATACTTTCGAGAACAGCGACGCACTTTACGCCAAACTCAAACAGGGAAATCCCGGTTATGATGTCATATTTCCCGCAGATTACATGGTTAAAATTATGGCTAAGGAAAATTTACTCGAACCGCTGAATATTAATAATATCCCTAACCATAAAAACCTAGATAATAAATATATTAATCAAACCTTTGACCCTGGCAATAAATATTCTTTCCCCTATCAGTGGGGGACAATGGGCATTGGCTACAATCTCAAAGTAACTAAGGGCGAAATTAATAGTTGGGCATCAATGTTCGACTCGAAATATGCGGGAAAAATTGCATGGCAAGATGATGCGAGATACACTTTTGCAGGGCTTTTGATTTATTTAGGATTCGATCCAAATACAACTAATCCTGAAGAAATTAACAAAGCCCGTGATTTGTTGATAAAAAATAAAAATTTGATTGCTGCTTTTGTCCCCGATACTGGTCAAACTATGTTAGATCAAGGCGAAGTGAATCTGACAATGGAATGGAGTGGCGATATCTTCCAAGTTATGAAAGAGAATCCTAACCTCCGCTATGCTATTCCGAAAGAAGGAACTATTATCTTTTCTGACAATATGGCTATTCCCAAAGGCGCTGTTCACAAACAGTTAGCAGAGAAATTTATTAACTTTATTTTGCAGCCAGAAGTAGGGGCTAAAATTTCTAATTTTACTCATTTTGGTTCGCCGAATAAAGTAGCCGTAGACAAAGGTTTAATCGACCCGCAAGATTTAAAAAATCCTCAAATATACCCCAAGCCAGAGGTGTTTGCTAAAATGAAATTCTTGCAGGATGTCGGGAAAGCCACTGCATTGTACGATCGAGCTTGGACTGAAGTGAAAGCAGGTGCAGGGAAATAAAATCATGGGATTGCTCTACTAGAGGGAATTTTTAACACAATGCACGCCGTAGAACTCCGGGAAATTTCCAAAGTATTTAAAACTGTTCGCAGCGAAGATTTTTGGGCTGTAGATAACATCAATTTGCAGATTGAAAACAAAGAGTTTTTTTCTTTACTCGGCCCTTCTGGCTGCGGAAAAACTACGACTTTGCGAATGATTGCGGGATTTGAAATGCCGACGACGGGGGAAATTTATATTCACGGTGAAGCGATCCAAAATCAATTGCCATTTCATCGTCCTGTGAATACAGTATTTCAAAACTATGCTTTGTTTCCACACATGACAGTAGCACAAAATGTTGCTTTTGGGTTGGAAATGGAAAAATTATCGAAGCAAATAATTCGCGATCGCCTTGCAGAAGTGTTAAATTTAGTGCAGTTAAATGATTTAGAAAAACGCTATCCCCGCCAACTGTCAGGGGGACAACAGCAACGAGTAGCATTAGCCAGGGCCTTAGTCAAACAGCCTGCGGTTTTGCTTTTGGATGAACCTCTGGGGGCACTGGATTTAAAATTGCGAAAAGAGATGCAATTAGAATTGAAAAAAATTCAGCGCAGGTTGGGGATTACGTTTATTTATGTGACTCACGATCAGGAAGAGGCGTTAACGATGTCGGACAGAATTGCGGTGATGGATGGAGGAAAATTGCAACAAGTGGGAACGCCTGTTGAGATTTATGAATATCCACAAACGCGGTTTGTTGCTGAGTTTATTGGTGAGAGTAATTTCTTGACTGGCCGTGTTGTGTCCAAGGAAAGTGGTACAATTACAGTGTTAGTTGACCAACACTTGCCTGTGTTAGTTGCTACCACTGACGAGCTGCCGGCAGGAAAGGTTGTCACCTTGGTTTTACGACCTGAAAAAGTTGCTATTTATCCGGCTAATTATGAGGCTGAAAATACTTGGCCGGGAACTGTAACAGAGGTGGTTTATATTGGCACTGATACGCGGTATACGGTGCAGTTAACTACGAAAAGCTCGATCGCGATTCGGAGACAAAATTTACACAGAGATGACTTGCAGCGGCACAAAATGGGCGATCGGGTGCAAGTGGCTGTCTCGCCAGACAGTATTTGTATTTTGTGAATTTTTATAAAAGGTGCGGATAATAGTTTATTTGCCCGCTGTCAAGTTGAACAAAAAATTAGGGAGAAATTGAAAAATGAAAGATACTTTTAATGAATTGAAAGAAATTATACAAATACCTAGGGCAACTCCATCTTTTGACAAGCCTCTAATGATTGCTGGCAAAACTTTTCATTCTCGTTTAATGACTGGTACGGGAAAATATCGCAGCATTGCAGAAATGCAGCAAAGTGTGGATGCTAGTAGGTGTGAAATTGTGACTGTGGCTGTGCGGCGCGTGCAAACCAATGCTCCCGGTCATGAAGGATTGGCGGAAGCTCTGGATTGGACTAAAATTTGGATGCTGCCCAATACTGCGGGTTGTCAAACTGCGGATGAGGCGATTAGGGTGGCTCGTTTGGGTAGGGAAATGGCGAAGCTTTTGGGCCAGGAAGATAATAATTTTGTGAAGTTAGAAGTGATTCCTGATGCTAAATATTTGCTGCCAGATCCGATCGGCACTTTGGAAGCAGCAGAAAAATTAGTCAAGGAAGGTTTTGCTGTTTTGCCTTACATCAATGCCGATCCCCTGTTGGCAAAACGCCTAGAAGAAGTTGGTTGTGCGACTGTGATGCCTTTAGGTTCCCCCATCGGTTCGGGACAAGGAATCAACAATGCTGCCAATATTCAAATAATTATTGACACGGTAAAGATTCCTGTGGTGGTGGATGCGGGGATCGGGACACCTAGTGAAGCTGCACAAGCCATGGAAATGGGCGCTGATGCACTGTTAATTAATTCGGCGATCGCCAATGCCCAAAATTCTCCAGCAATGGCAAAAGCCATGGGAATGGCGGCGGAAGCAGGGCGTTTAGCGTACTTAGCAGGTAGAATGCCGATCAAAGATTATGCGATCGCTTCTTCTCCCCAAACAGGTACTGTCACCTCAAAATAAATTCTTGAATTTTCGTAGGCAGTTTTTTGGTAAAGTTGTAAACATCAAAAATACTAAGGATTGTGACTAATGCCTTACATCAAGGACGACGATGGACGCTTGAACAACTTTGCTAAAGAGCCAAAGGTGTATGAAGCCGTACCTCCCAATAAAAACCAGCAACGAAACTACATCATCATGGGTATTGCAGCGGCGATGTTAGTTGCAGGTTTGGTGTTTGTGGCTGCTTCTGTCTAGAAACAGGGCTGAGATTCAAAGCTGATTCAAATCCCGATTTTAAATAACTGTTGAGAAAACCATGTTTCTAGACAAATGGAAACATGGTTTTTGTGCTTCAATAACAAGCAGGAAGCGCTAAAAGTCCTGAGTAACGCGACGCGAGCTGAAAGACTACATAAGACCAAAAGCATTAGAAACAAAAAAATCAGGACGGGGTTGGGACTTGAATTTTCGGTCAAAAATATAGAATAGCTAGTTGAAAATCTACCCTAAACAAGCTCCCGGATTTACCTGTGGGCATAAATCTAAAATCTAAAATCTAAAATCTAAAATCGCCAGACTCTGATGTCTATTCCTTCCCAAAAAGTTTCTAGCTCGAACAAGCTGATTTACCAACGCTTGAAACAGGCACTTGAACTGAATTTGCGCCGTCAAATTTTTATCGCCGCCTGCGATGACTTGTGCTTGCGGGACTGTCTAGCAGCCCGCTTAGAGGCAGAATTGACTGCCACAGCCACCAGCGAAATATTTCGATCGCCGATCGCCTATCCGCGATTTGTCAGCTTGCAACTCAACCTGGGCGATCCGAATCCTTGGGGTGCGATCGCCGCATGGTTGACCGAAAATCCACCGCCCCAAAATTCGCGCAGCTACAGCCCCTTGCCGGGATTTCAAATTTTGGGAGCCGAACACCTGACTCGGCACTCAGCGGCCGTCCAGTGGTCTTTCCTGAGCCATTTGAGAGACATCGAAACCCACTTGCAAGTGTGGGAGTCCACTCTGTTACTGTGGGTGTCGCGACCTTGGCTGAGTTCGATCGAACAGTCAGCCCCGGAATTTTGGCACTGGCGAACCGGAGTATTTGAGTTTGAAGGAGAACCAACACCCTCCCCCCGCCATTGGGACTTCGGAGAGCGGCTGGAATTGGGCGAGGAATTTTTAAGTTCCCAGTCTGGAGAATCCCAAGTTTCCAGTTCCCTATCTCCTGTTACAAATTCTCCCTTAGTAACTCCCAATTCTCCATCCACAACATCCAACTCTCAGTCTATTGAACTAGCAGATTTAGCGCTACCAACACCGGCCCAGGAGTTGACCACTTACAATCGGGCCACCGACGCGGAAAATGTGCAGCAGTTGCAAACTCTGCAATACATTGAACTGTTGCAAGAAAATCAATGTTCCTCCGAATCCTTGGCTTTGGCTTATCAATGTTTGGGGAATTTCTACCGCGATCGCATTCAAGCCGGAGACGCTTCTTGGCAAAACTTAACCATTGCCATTGGTGCGATCGAACAAGTGATTCAATACCTACAAATAGATCCCCACGAACACCAAAATCAACCACCAAATCCCAAATGCACGCTACTAATTGACGAATTTAAACACCACTTAAGTCAATATATTCAGGAGTCAAATAACCTACTGCCAATTTCCGATTTGTGCAACGACCTCGGCACTCTCTACTGGATGTTATCTCGCCTGCAACCAAGCTATACCGAAGGAAATGACACCGAAGGACCCACGACTTTAGATCCAGTATTTTGCTTGTTTCGCAGCATCGGCATCTACCGAGAAGGTTTAAACAAAAAAGATGGGTCTTTGACACTGCAAACCCGTGCCCGATTAAACAAAAATTTGGGCATCGCCTTGGCTGATTTAGCCCGCTATCAAGACAAAACCGAAAACTTGCAGCAAGCAGTTACAGCCTACCAGCAAGCGCTGCTGGATATTGACTCCCGGACGGAACCTCAACAGTATGCAGCGGCTCAGAATAATTTGGCGACAGCATACTGGAGTTTAGCTCAAGATGGTCAGCCGATCGTCTACCTCAAAAGTGCGATCGCCGCTTACTCCCAGGCCCTCATCTGCTACAATCCATCTACAGAACCCCTCAACTATGCAGGAGTGCAAAACAACATTGGTACGGCGTGCTGGAACCTCGCCCAGCATCAACCGGAAGAAATTCTGCTGGTAAGGGCGATCGCGGCCTATCGCGAAGCCTTAAAATACCGCACCAGAGAATTAGCCCCCGCTGCCGCTGCCGCCACTCAAAACAATCTCGGTACAGCTTATTGGCATTTGGCCAACCACTTCCAGCAACAACGCGCTCGGACAGAATCCTTGCAGCAGGCAATTTTAGCCTACGAAACTGCCCTGGATATCGCCTCGCAGCTCGATCGCACCCAACTCACCTTTGACACCTTAGCCGCTCGCAGCAATCTGGGACTAGCCCACTATCAACTAGCTACAGACCCTGATTTGGCGGCCAACAAAGCCGCACAGACACAACATTTAGAAGCAGCGCTGCACCACCAGTTACAAGTTTGCGCCGCCTGGGAACAGCATCTTCAGGACAAAGAGTTAACATATGGAGATAAACTAAATTTACAACCAGACGATGCCAACTCCCAAGCGATCGATGGTCGGCAAACAGCTTTGAGCTATATTGTCAAAACGATTAGAGCTTTCTATAGTGAATGTGGGCTGCCCGGCCAAAATTTAGCCTTATCCAAAGTTCCAGGAGATTTGTTGCCGGAAATTTTGCGTAGGTTATAACTATTAAAAGCTGAATTTTTCCCAGATATGTATCCAGTTTTCTATTATTATGGTTAAACATTCTGCCCTAATTATTCAAACAAAATTGTGGTCATGACCCCAGAAAAAATCCTTGTGGTTGATGACGACCCGGCAATCCGAAATTTAATTCACCGTTTTTTAAGTCAGCAAGGTTATCAAGTTGAGTCTGGCGAGGACGGTCACACTGGTATGGAATTATTCAAGCAATTTAATCCTAAATTAGTGATTTTGGATGTAAATTTACCAGATACCACCGGCTACAGTTTGTGTAAACAAATGCAAAAGGAGACGGGCGTTTTTGTAGTCATGCTAACTAGCCGCACCGATGAACATGACAAGGTGATAGCCTTTGACTGCGGTGCTGACGACTACATTACTAAACCTTTTAGTCTTGTAGAGATTAAAATTCGCGTAGCAGCTCTTTTGAGGCGGTTGCGCCAGCAAAAAAATTCAGAGGAACCTGAAAGCCGTGTCTTCGGAAAGCTGGCTATAGATCCCTTAAGTCGGGTGGTGACTCTCGGTGGCCAGATAGTTGCTTTGACTGCACTGGAATTCGATTTGTTGTACTGTTTGGCCAGCAAACCAGGTCGCGTGTGGAGGCGTGCGGAATTGCTACAAGAAGTCTGGGACTATGAGTATGTAGGAGCCGATCGCGTAGTCGATGTCCATATCGGTCAAATTCGTCGCAAAATCGAACCCGATAGTAATCAAAATTCCATGATTCAAACCGTGCGGGGCGTGGGCTACAAATTTGTTGAGACAAGCAGCTAGAAAGTGTCAAGACCGTTCGTGTTAAACTGAACAAATCTTCATTTGCTCAGTTTAACACTTAATAAAGGTGTTACCTTTAAAGGTGCAACGGCTGCACTCGCTATCCCTTCTACTGTATAGGCATTAGGGAATACTTTTCTAGTGATTTGTAAGGAACCATTAACGTCAGCATTGAGTTTGACTCCTGACTGAGATCGAAACAAGCCTCTCTTGACACGTTTACCCAGGTAGGTATTGTGTTTGCGGGGTGTTTCTAAATCTAAAGCACTCGTCTTTGAGGTATAAGATTCTGAGCGTGACTACGACTTTGATTCCTGCTAATTGACATTTATATGCGATTTGGTCAATTAATCTTGCATGGGGAATCTGCGTGAATGACTGATTATTTCTTTTACCTATATTCAGATTCTGTTTCCAGTTCTCATTCTTACCAATTACTAAGATACCAATGATATAAGTCGGTGAGACTATATTTCTTACTACTAGCAAAGAAGTATTGACGACAGATGTAATTAGCTGCATTGTAGAGATTCTTAGATAAGAAAGATAGTCGATCTATGGACTGCCAATGCTGATGGGATTGTTTAATGATGTGTCTCTCTACTAAAATCATTCTCTCAAGAGATTTGTAAAGGTTTTACCACAAATGTTGAGTTATTTTGCTTGCTGCTCGCTACCCTCGAATTCCTCCGTGGGTGCATCTGTGTTTTGTAAATATATTCGTAGGATGCTCTAGCATGACCGCAGACAATTTATTAGTTATAACCAGAGATTTACTGCGGTCATGCTATACCCCATACAAAATCGGGATGCTCCCTCCTCCGTGGGGTCTGTTTCTTCACCAAAAATCCCTTAGCTGGTTTCTTGTAAATATTTGCTAACTTCGATCGCCCTTTCCAAACCCAGCCGCACACAATCTCCCAAAGCCACCCCGCCAACGTAATTACTAGACAAATACATCCCTGGCAAAGATTTTAAGCCTCGATCGATCTGTTGGAGGCGATCGAGATGCCCCAAATTATACTGAGGAATCGCCTGTTTCCAGAGTTTCACCGCCAACACCTTCGGCTGTGGCACATTCGGTTTGAGCAAGATGCGAGACAAATCTCGATGCACCTCGGCCACAATTTCTTCGGGGTCAAGATTGCCAATACCCGAATCCGTAGCCCCACCGATGTAACTCGTCAGAGTTTGCCAACCCGCCGGCGCGCGCGAGGCAAATAAACTGGAAGTCCAAATCGTTCCCAGAGTGCGAATTCCCTGCCCCCTCGGAATTAAATTTCCAAATCCCACCAATTTACCCTTGACATCCGACACCGGATATGCTAACACAACACAGGCAACAGTAGGGTAAGTAAAAGCTTGTAAAATGCTACTAACTTCCGGTTGCAGAGATTGCAGCAAATCCGCGGCCACATAAGCAGGCGTTGTCAGCACCACAGTCCGAGTCTCAACTTGTTGCGGCCCGTCGGGGGTAGAGAATTGGGCAATATAAGTTTTATGTTCAGTACGCTGCAAACCTGTCAGATGCCAATTCAGTTTCAGGCGATCGCCCAAGGAAGCAGCGATCGCCTCTGGCATAGCCTTCAGCCCCCCTTTAAACGAACCCAGCTCCCCCGGCTTAGTCTGAGGAATATTCGGGTCTGGAGGCATTTTTTTCGGCCGTTTCCTGGCAGAAAGCAGCGCCCCGGCCACCAGCCCGCCACCAGCATCAGCCATCTTTGTCACCCGGCCAAAAGCAGCCGCCGCGCTAAGTTGTTGAGGATCGCCGGCATAAACCCCAGACACAAAGGGCTCCACCAATCGCTGCATCACTTCCGTACCCAAATGTCGCCGGAAAAATTGAGAAACAGTTTCTTCCTCACCCTGCTGCGAAAGTGTAGCACCCATTGCCGGAGCCACAAAGCCCAAAGCCCCGAACAGAGCCCGCAGTTTCCCCGGAAAACTCAGCAACCCAGACTGAATCATCGCCCCAGGAGTCATCGGCACAGGTTGCAGCTTATTTTGCCAATATACAAACCGAGGCAATTGGCGATCGGCAAAAATCAACTCCTGCTTCAGCCCCACATCCACAGCCAACTTCATCAATTCCGGCGTCGGCGAAAAACTATTCGGGCCCTCCTCCCACAGAAACCCATGCCCTGTAGAAGTTGTGATATTCCCGCCCACACGTCCCTGACTCTCAGCAACTAAAATCTTCAGCGGATCTCCAGTCTTTGCTTCCTTGTGCAGCGCGTGGGCCAGACTCAAGCCGGTAATACCAGCACCCACAATCAAGGTGTCTACTCGGTTCGTCATTGGTAAATGCTAATTGGTAACTACTAATTGTTGAGTAACCCGTAGTTGGAGTACATCGGAATAAATCACAATATCCCATTACAGTTCACTTTTGCAACTCCTCTATAAGCGCTTCCTTCAGCTTGTGGGACGACATACTCCGTTAGTCAACCTCAGAAAATCGTCAACTTACTCAGAGAACCATTTTAGCGTAATCGATGAAGACGCTTAGGGAAGTTTAAGTTTCAACCCCGCCCTATAAGTGCCACGCCAAATCAGAGATGTTAAGCGTGCTATACATTATTGCTGTGCAAGTCTTGAGGGGACTGAAACAGCGTCTCCAGATAAACTCTTGCCGCTTGGCGATAGCTACGGGAAGCCTCCGGGGTGCCACTGTCGGCATTCTGCAACAAAAACAGCGACAAGGAAGCACAGAAAACTCGGTCTAGATCCCATTCAGGATGAGTTTCCAAGTAGGTTTTGAGGGAATCATGCAGCGTTTCGGGAATTTCGGCAAAAATACTGACTGTTGGGTTCATCATTTTTTTTAGTCTCGCTAATAAATTGAAAATAGAACCCACCTTTCGGCCGGATACAGGTCTAGACACTGCCGAAACCAGAGTATTTTTTTTAGGTAGGTCGCATCATTGTGCGCTATGAGGGGGTAGGTTTGTCAATGTGGCGAAATATTACAAAGTCCTTTAGATAAAAAAAAGATTTACGAAAGAATCAGCCTTTGAGTACATTTTTTGTTACATATTTTTATATTCTTTAGAAAAACCGAAGGCTGGGGGAGCAAGTTAACAAAATCCCCAATACCGCAGCAAGATCCGACAGCGCCGTTGATTTCTGTGGAAAACTTTGTCAAATCTGTGGAAAACCTGCAACTTGCCTGTGGAAACGCTGTGGAATATTGCGGAAAAACTAAGGGAAAAAATAAGAATTGCGAAGGGGGATGGGTATTGTTGATGGTTGATCAGTGACTATTGACTGGAGTTTAGACTAAGCAGGGCTTGCTGAATAATCGATCGCAAATCAATAACAAGAGCGATCGATATATTCAAGCCGAGGTAAACATGAGTTTTTCCTGCCTCAATTTGAGTTAAATATAAGCGCCGATTATGTTGAGCCCAAAAACAGGGATTGTTTTCCCGGAACGGCATAAAAACACACAAAAAACCCGATACCACCAGGTAGAAATGTTGATTGCTAAAAAGTTAGACAGGAAGATTCACCGACTTGAAAAAAAGCTAGCCCGTCAACAAAAAGACTCTAAGAGAAGAAATGCAAGCCACCTTCAGATTGCCAAATTGCACAACGAGATAGCAGACATCCGCACAGACTTCCTGCACAAACTGTCAACTAAAATAGTTAACGAAAACCAAGTGATTGTTTTGGAAGATTTCAAGGTGTCAGGAATGGTCAATAATCGCAAGCTTGCTAGAGCAATTAACCAGCTTGCGATGGTATGAATTCCAAATGTTGTGCGAAGCAAAATCTGATAAGCTCGATCGCCAATTTAGGATCGTTAGTCTAAACTCCAGTGATTTTACTAATAAGTGCTATTTTGCTATAAAATTTTAAATCAACACTCAACACTCACCACTTTTCAATGAAATCTAAAACTCCTGCTTCCCCAACACCATCAAGCCCAGAGTCAGCCGAAAAAGCAGAACCTGCCTTTGGCTGGAACGCCTACGCGGAACAAATCAACGGACGATTTGCCATGGTAGGATTCGTGGCAATTCTGTTGCTCGAATTCTTCACAGGCGAGAATTTTTTTACCTGGCTAGGTTTGGGTTAAATCACTAAAAAACGGAAGGTGAAAAATAAATTATTATCCAATTTTCACCTTCCCCGTAGATGTTTGAAATCCGAGAACATCGATTTATAAATTATTAATTCTTAATGACTTCCCGGACTTTCAAACTGTACTTTCCTTTACCTTTGGGCGGTGAATCAAAAGCATTGACAATTACTTTGTAGCTACCACTGGCCGACAAAGTAACAGTCAATTCCGAATTGGAGTTTTGCTCAGTAGCATCATCATTTTCTGCAAGCAACTCGCCTTTGGAGTTGAAGACAGCCAAATAAGTATCAAACTCGCCACTTTCTAAAGACACAACTACTGTCTGGCCTGTCGTGCCTTCAAAGGTATATTCATCATATAAACTGCTGTCTGAGGGCAGTACGGAAGACTTAGCCGGAGTCAGTTCTCCTTGTTTATCCAAAATGACTTTAGACGATCCGGCAGCAGGAATAGGCAAAGCTGAGGGAGTTGGTATGGCTGATGGCGAAGACTTAGGAGTAGCTTGAGCTAAAACATGATTAATATCCCTGTTAGTATGAGGAGCATTCTGAGAAAATCCTGCGGCAATTAGGGTAGAATTACCGGGCGCTAAAACTCCACTCGCATCGAAAACTGGCGAGGAAGCAACGGGCTTGGCTGAAACAGTAGCTAGCAGAGCAATTGGCGCGATCGCCCAAAATCTAACTTGACGCATGAATTACCTCAGTTTTTGATGAAGGAAGAAGAACCCCCCCCTGCCCCCCCCTAGGGGGGAAATTCAGGCAGAAGGAAGAAGGAAGAAGAACCCCCCCCTGCCCCCCCCTAGGGGGGAAATTCAGGCAGAAGGAAGAAGGAAGAAGAACCCCCCCTGCCCCCCCCTAGGGGGGAAATTCAGGCAGAAGGAAGAAGAACCCCCCCCTGCCCCCCCCTAGGGGGGAAATTCAGGCAGAAGGAAGAAGGAAGAAGAACCCCCCCCTGCCCCCCCTAGGGGGGAAATTCAGGCAGAAGGAAGAAGAACCCCCCCCTGCCCCCCCCTAGGGGGGAAATTCAGGAAGAAGGAAGAAGAACCCCCCCCTGCCCCCCCCTAGGGGGGAAATTCAGGCAGAAGGAAGAAGGAGGAAGAACCCCCCCCTGCCCCCCCCTAGGGGGGAAATTCAGGCAGAAGGCAGAAGGAAGAAGAACCCCCCCCTGCCCCCCCCTAGGGGGGAAATTCAGGCAGAAGGAAGAAGGAAGAAGAACCCTCCCCTACCCCAGGGCGGTTTCATTCTGCAAAAAACGAGGGCTTTGTAGGGGTAGTGCCCCCGTGCCTACCCCCCCACTCATAACTAATTCCCAATTACTAATTTTCAACTTTTAGCGGACTGTTAGAGTGTAACGCCCCCGGCCCGAAGCGTCGTAAGCATTGACAATGACACGATAGCGACCCGTAGCGGGTAAAGTAACGCTTAGAGACGCATTTTTAGTCGCATCGCTCTCATCATCATTTTCTGCTACTAATCGACCATTAGGGCCAAACAGAGCCACATAGGGATCGAACTCTTTACTTTCGAGGGAAATATCCACAGACTGACCCGATCGACCTTCAAAAGTATACTCTCGATACAGACTGTTGTCAGAGGGTAGTACCTGAGCTCCTGGGGCTAAAGTACCTTCTTCTTGCAAAATCGCCCTGGCCGCTTGGGTAGAAGCTGCGGCTTTCAGTTCTAGTGTATAAGCTCCCGACTGCCTGGCCTGGTTGGAATTTGCCAATAAGGTGTAAGTGCCGTTTGCTGGTAGCCTGACTGTAATTCGGGCATTGTTACTGCCTGCGCCGTCATCATCTTGAGCGATTTGCCGCCGATCGGGGCCGAGCAAGATTAAATAAGGGTCAATTTCTTGACTTTTCATTTCAATTGTGATTCGCTGACCTGCTTTTCCTTCAAAGGAGTAGAGGTCGAAAAAGCTGTTGTCTCCCGGCAGAACGCTAGACTGGTTGGTGAGTTTGCCACTGATTGCTGGCCCGTTGAGTGCTAGTTTTGCAGGTGATTTGTTACCAAAGGGCGATCGTGTCTGAGCAACGCGGGGAGCTCGCCCTTCTCTTACCGCCGTCAGGAAAGCGGGCACTTTGTCTATGGAAATGGCAAAACCGATGCCGATATTGCCTCCGCCCTGACCGCGAGTAAAAATAGAAGTGTTGACTCCGATTAATTCTCCCGAACTGTTAAGCAGTGGACCTCCTGAATTGCCGGGATTGATGGCTGCGTCTGTTTGAATCAAGCTTCGTTGTTGGTCGATGCGGCTGACAATTCCGACGGTAAAAGTACCTTGAAATCGACCGAAAGGATTGCCGATCGCAAATGCTTGTTGTCCCACTTTCACCGAACCGGGACGGGCTAAAGGAATTGTCGGTAAATTGTTTTGACCCCGCATTTTAACTACGGCTAAGTCTAAGCCTTCTTCCCCAAATCCAATGACATCGGCTGGGACTTTTTTGCCATCTGACAAAATTATATTGACAGTACCGCCGGCGGAAACAACATGGGCGTTGGTTAAAACCATGCCGTCGGGGCTGATAATTGTGCCGCTACCGTTGGATTTATCTGTATCGACGGTAACAACCGCCGGACTGGCTCGTTCGTAAACGCGAATATTAGTTTGTTCTTCGATATTTTGGGCGATCGCACCCTGTCTATCCAGCGACTTAAATTCAGTAACATCTGGTGATGACTGCACAGGGGATGTGGTAACAACGGCGGTGGCGCTGGCTGAAACCCCCATTGTTAAAATTCCCGATATTGCTAAACTTAAAAGTTTGAAATTCATGGCGATCGATGAGTATTTAGCTGTCGGTTGTGATCTGTGTTGTCTCTGCGTTTATCTGCGGTTTCCCACTCCCCATTCACAGTTTTTTGGATCGTAATTCTCCGATCGCGATCGCCAGTAGATGGGCATCAATCAAATGTAACTGGTATTTTGCCGGTGATATTGACACCAGAAATATTAAATTTCACCCATCTACTTAGCACTTCCCCTAGTTGTCGAAATTGGGGGAATTATCCGGTTGGTCTTCCGGGTGTTCTACTGGTCGATACTCGACGTAATCTGAGGGTGGTGCTTGCACATCCGGGCTACTAGGGCGAGACTTCCCTCCTTCGGCGGGACGGGTTTTTTTGGTTCTCGGTGTCCCATCGCTGCGGTTATCGGAAGTTGGGGGGCGGCTGTTACGGCTGCGAGTCGGTTTTTCATCGGGATTGTCTGAAATGTCCCAACGGTCCGATCGGTCCGAACGCTCCGATCGGTCCGAACGCTCCGAACGCTCCGAGCGCTCTGGGGCCTGGTTTTCGGGGCGAGAGGGGCGTTTGCGGGACGATCGCTCAGGTCTATCGGGTTTAGATATATCAATGCTGCTGTTGCGACGGTCGGGACGGCGGCGAGGTTCATCGTCGTAGCCTTCCCGCGAAGCACGATAATCTTGACTACCTCTAATCCGGGGACGCTGGGGATAGTCTTCCTCTGGTTCTAGCTGCTCAATGTCAGCATCGTAGCCCTCATAACCGTAGGCGTTGCTGACGGGTCTATCTTCATCGATATATTGTGCCCGGCTTTTAGCTTGGGCGGTGGTTGCTCCCCGCAGCTTAATACTTTCGGCTGCAAAAAATATGGCGGAACCGGTGAGCATGAATTGACCAAAGGCCAGAATTGGATCTAGCCGCCAGCCTTGAAATAATAGAATACCGCCACAAAGTAGACCTACTGCTGCAAAAAAAATATCGTGGTCTCGTGCTAGCTTGGGACGCCAAGATCGTAGAAAGTAAAGTCCCGCGCCAGCTACTGCTAGGATGATCCCCAGCAGGCTGCTCCAGTTTAATCCTAAATTAACCATTACCCTATCTCCTATTTCTGTTCTATATTAGCGAGTTAGATGTTTACATTTTTACTTAAATCTGCTATTCCGACTTGGCTGGATGAGGGTCTCATCCGCTTTGCAGCTTGGGAATTGACATAATATTGACTAATACAGAGTCTGAACTGCTCATATAAAATCCTGTCTTCATCGTCCTGTATTAAACTCTCTCTTCTCTTCCTTCGCGTCCTTAGCGCCTTCGCGGTTAAATCATTCCGATACAACCGGAATTGATATCACCGGGCTACAGGTAGAGCGAGGGACTTTCCGGCGGTGTCAGTTAACGGGAAAAACCTCAGCTTGGCAGTTCTAGAAGGTTTTGCCTTCTGAGTTGCTTACAGCCGAGGTTTCGGAACTAGGGAAATGCCCGACGTCCAGCCATAGCTACAGCCGACAATTGACTTTGACGCCGGACTTGGATCTTTAGAGATGTTTTAGGTGCGCTTAATTTTGTCTTTTTGGCTGATGAAGATTAGGGCGATCGTTGCTGGAATTACCACCACACTAACGCCGACCAGCAGGCTGTACAGAAAATTCGCGAGTGAAGGAGTCATAGATTCAAAGCCTTTGTTACAACAATTTGATTTTTATTAATTTTATACTTTCGATCGCACCAGGGAAACAGTTAAAATTATGAATACCTGACTTAACAAAACTTAAAATTTCGACACAATAACTCTATGACTGGTATTACCGTTACAAGTTGGATTCTGGGCTCTGTCCTAGTGGTGATGACTTTGCTGTTCATTTTCCGCATCGTTCTGACTTGGTATCCGCAGGTCAACCTCAGCAAACTGCCATTGAGCTTGATTGCTTGGCCCACGGAACCTTTTTTAGTCGTAACTAGAAAAATTGTACCCCCGATCGGCGGGGTGGACATTACGCCGATTATTTGGGTTGGCATCTGTAGCTTGCTGCGAGAAATGATTCTCGGTCAGCAGGGGCTACTGACGATGATGATGTAGGAATGGGGAATTGGGCATGGGGCATCGCTGCACTGGGCATCGCTGCACTGGGCATGGGGCATCGGTTAGTTGCCTACTGCCTACTGCCTACTGCCTACTGCCAATTGCCTACTGCCTACTGACTATTATTCATGAACTGTTCCACAAAGTTCGTGTAAACTTCGCCCCTGAGAAATTCCGGGCTGTCGAGGATTTTTTGGTGGAAACTGAGGGTGGTGGGAACACCGGTAATCGCACATTCCCGCAGTGCTCGTTTCATCCTGCGAATGGCTGAAGGTCGATCGCGCCCCCAGACTATCAACTTACCAATTAAAGAATCGTAGTAAGCCGGTATTTCATAATCAGTGTAAACGTGAGAGTCCATCCGCACCCCTGGGCCGCCGGGAGGCAAAAAGCCCGTGATTATGCCTGGATGAGGCCGGAAATTGCGATCGGGGTCTTCGGCATTGATCCGACACTCGATCGCATGGCCGTTAAGGATTACTTGGTTTTGCTTGATTTGCAGTTTTTCTCCTTGGGCGATCCGAATTTGTTCCGCGATCAAGTCAAGGCCTGTAATCATCTCCGTCACTGTATGTTCTACCTGAATCCGGGTGTTCATTTCCATGAAGTAGAACTTGCCCGATTTGTCAAGCAAAAATTCCACTGTTCCTGCACCCGTGTAGTTGATGGATTTGGCCGCGGCAATGGCGGCGTGACCCATTTGATCTCGCAGTTTCTGGCTGAGGGCTGGGCTGGGGGCTTCTTCCAGGAGTTTTTGGTGTCGGCGCTGAATCGAACAATCTCTTTCGCCGAGGTGGATGACGTTACCGTAGTTGTCGGCGAGGATTTGGATTTCGATATGCCGGGGTTTTTCGATGAATTTTTCTAGGTAAAGTCCCGGATTGCCGAAGGCTGCATCGGCTTCGCCTTGGGCTGCACTAAATAGCTTGGGGAGTTCCGATGGTTCTCTGACTAGCCTCATGCCACGGCCTCCACCGCCGGCTGTGGCTTTGATCATCACAGGATAGCCGATTTCACGGGCGATCGACAAAGCTTCGTGTTCATCCGCCAGCAATCCTTCACTACCGGGAACTGTGGGGACTTTCACCCGCTGCATAGTTTCTTTAGCCGTGGATTTGTCGCCCATTGCCCGCATCGCAGCAGGACTAGGACCAATGAACGTAATTTGATGATCGGCGCAGATTTCCGCAAATCGGGCATTTTCCGCGAGAAAGCCATAGCCAGGGTGAATGGCTGCGGCATTCCGCGTCAGGGCTGCGGCGATGATGTTGGGAATGTTTAAATAGCTTTTGCTGCTGGTGGGGGGGCCGATACAAACGGCTTCGTCTGCCAACTGGACGTGCAAGGCGTGCTTGTCTACGGTGGAGTGAACGGCGACCGTGGCAATCCCCATTTCCTCGCAGGTGCGTAGTATGCGGAGGGCGATTTCTCCGCGATTAGCGATTAAAATTTTCGAGAACCCCATCTTCGGTGCTTATTCACTCAATATTCTGTAGAATAATCCCTTTCGGTATCTTCTGGATAATGGTTTCCCATAAATTCTTAACAAAAATTTATTTTACAATTTACTGATAATGGTGCTATGATTTTAAATCGGTGGTCTCAAGGGGCTAGTCACAAGTTAAAATTCAGGAACCTCAACCTGTGCATCTTTAACTCGTAACGCAAAAAATCCCAGAGATAGTCAAAAAGAGCGGATGTGGCGGAATTGGTATACGCGCACGCTTGAGGTGCGTGTGGCATTATGTCCTTGCGAGTTCGAGTCTCGCCATCCGCATTGAATAGGTAAAACAACTGTTGGCAGTTTTTGCTGTTGGCAGTTGTTTTGTTTTTGATTGTGATTGTGAGTGGCCAGAAACCGGGTTTTTTGGAGATATATCGGAAAAAACCCGGTTTCTCGCCATACCCAAAATCTCAGAAACCGGGTTTTTAGCCAAATCATCGACTGTAATCAACTATTCTGGAAAAAACCCGGTTTCTCGCCCCACCCAAAATCTCAGAAACCGGGTTTTTAGCCAAATCATCGACTGTAATCAACTATTCTGGAAAAAACCCGGTTTCTCGCCACCCCGCGCATCCATTTTTTGAGTATGACAGCGACGAAGATGATGCGCCTAAACGGTGTCACATTCTAGTATGGTTGCAAGATAATCCCCAAACTTTGCAATTGGCAACCTCAACTTTTAATTATTCTGTGATGAATCTGTTGTGTTCTCGTGCTAAAATCATATTTGTGTATTGCGCAGCTCGGAAAAACTATCGCAAAGCACAGCAAATTGTCGGCGATTTAGAAAAGAAGCTTCCTGAATTCGGTGAAATTGAAAGAGAACAAGATAGAATTGAACAGGTGGAATTCGATCGCGAAAAGGAAGAGAGAGAACGTCAGCGCGATCGCGAACAAATACAATTGTACAGGCAAAAGGAAGAAGAAGAGAAAATTCGCGATCGCCAACAGATGGAATTATACCAGCAAAACGAAGACAAAGAGAAAAAGCGCGATCGCCAACTTGAGAATATCATCTTTTTTGTCGGAACTGCGATCGGCGGCGGACAAATCTTTTCCGCAGCCTATCCTCTCATCAAGGATACACCGATTCGCTGGCAACCCGATTTTTCTCTCCCGCTGCATCCCTTTGCTGCGACAATTTTGTGGAGTCTGCTGTTTGGCTTAGTATTTGGCTTGTTAATGCTGGGTGTCGCCGTGTTGATTAGGAAAATATTTAGATAATTTGGATTTAGGACTTACGCATACAATCATAGAAACCGGGTTTTTTTCCAGATAACCGACTGTATCGATATTCTTGGTAAAAACCCGGTTTCTGGGGCCACGCATCACAGCTAAAGAAACCGGATTTTTCGGAGTTTTTGGGTGGTGTAACAATACTCTCGGAAAAAACCCGGTTTCTGGCCTATAAATTACAAATACCGAGTTAATTGTACTCGATAGCGTTCCTTCTTGGTAACAGCAACTTCTCCTATTTCCAATCTTCCCTTGCCGCTAACAGCGATTAAATCTCCAGACTTGACATTATAACTAGCTTGAGTGATGTCTTTCCAATTAACTCGCACGTCGCCGCTGTCAATTAAATCGACCATTTTGCTGCGAGACATGGCGAATCCAGCCGAAGCCACAGCATCTAATCTCATGGAGGCTTCAACTGTGGTCATTTCTTTCTTTTTCGGTTCCCTAATTTTGAGCTCGCTCAACTCAATGCGCCGAGTTTTGACTGGAACCGATCGCACTTGTTGCAAACTCATCTCCAAATACTCTACCATCTCAGGCATCACGATCGCCTGGGCCCCACGTTCACCCAACACAATCACATCACCCGTTTTCTCCCGCACAATTCCCGTGCCCAACATCGCCCCCAAAAAGTCGCGGTGAGAAGCTGTATCGAACAGGAAATTACCGGCGATTTCTACCGCAGCAATGTTAACACTACCAGAGTCGATCGCAATTTCCGATCGCGCGATCGCAATTCTTTGCCTTTCCGCCTGCGGATAACCACCCCAAGCCACCAACTCCACATCACTCAAACGCTTAAATACAATCTTAGCTTCCGCCAATTCTGGAGGCGACATAAAATCAGTCTGAGTAACCTCCCAAGTTTTAATAGCTTGTTCAGCGCAGTCAATGACTCGCGCCACCGATTCGCGATTTTCAATCCCTTTTAACAGTTCTTCTCTTTGCAAACTTGCCATAATTTACATCACTCTACAAAATATCGCTTAAATCTAAAACAAAACCGGGCAATACATCCTCACCTGACAAAGTTGCAGGGGAATATATAATTTCCACATTTCTATCGGGGCGGGAGATTTCAACTTGTCTATTTTTGCGATCGAGCAACCATCCCAACTTTGCTCCATTTTTGATGTACACTTTCATTTTAGCCCGCAATTTTTCTAATGAATCGCTAGCCGATTCCCTACGGGATAGCTTCGCTTCACGCAATTCCACTACAAAATCGGGACAAATGGGCGCAAATTTCTCTTTTTGTTCGGGAGTTAAGGCATCCCATCTGTCGCGTCGCACCCAAGCAGAATCAGGAGAAATATCTGAACCGTCGGGCAGTTTGAATCCACTAGAAGAGTCGAAAACAACTCCTAAATTGTTTTGAATATTCCAAGCTGTAAGTTGAAAGTTTAAGCCAGAATTTCGTCTGCCAGTCTCGCTACCCGTAGGTGACATGATAATCAATTCTCCATTAGCCGTGCGTTCAAATCTTAAATCCCGGTTGTTTTGACACAACTGAAAAAACTGCTCATCAGTTAATTCGAGAGTTAATTCTAGGGGAGAATGTAGGGCGATAGTTTGTGATTCCATAACTGTCTCCAAAGATTAATTGAGTAGAATGAAAACAGCCAACTGCCAACTGCCAACTGACAACTGCCAACTGACAACTGCCAACTGACAACTGCCAACTAACTATGTTTCTGTATAACCTTGCATATTTTCCGGTTCAAACTGCCGCAAAATATTAGCAGCCTTTCCAGTCAAATCATCAGTACCCTTCACCGCAATCAAAAACTTACCCGCATTCAAACGGTTGCGGTAGGGTAAAGCATCGCCGCTACCAAAAGCCATACCACCCGCGCCTCCCACAAACACACTACCCATCGCAGCAGCGATCGCACCTAATACCCCACCGATGACATGATCGCCTATTTCTCCCGCCCAGGCAAAAGTCTTCAACTCAGTGATTAGACTGAAAGTAAAGCCAGCAATAAACCCAAAAGGTATCAACCAAATAGCCATCAGTTTAGCTTGTTTCTTTGCTTGTTGATTCGGGTCGATCAAACCAAATTCATCCGCAGTTTTGTAGCCGCGGCCCAAAATACTTACCTGTTTCATCGGTAAGCCTTCTTTTTCCAGAGCACAATAGGCAGCTTCGGCTTGCATTCGATCGGGGAGTACGGCAATAAGATAATTCATTAAACACAATTCCTGATAGTTCAGCTAAGATAGCTAAAATTTATTATAACCCGAAAAGACTTACTAGCTAAGCAGTTCGGGGATTTGAAGCCGGTTTGAGAGTGCGATCGACCACAAACCTAAAATATTTCAAGCAAAAACGACCTGTCTAGACCAAATACATATACAATTCAAACTGCACAAAGCCAAAATTAAGCTCAGCAGTAAGATACTGCTCCCAGTCTTAGCCTTTACTTTGAGCTCGCTGGGCCTATTTTTACTGAATTCCACTCAATTGCTTGCTATGCCTAAAGTTTTAGTATCCGATCCGATCGACCAAGCCGGAATTGATATCCTCTCTCAAGTCGCTCAAGTTGATGTCAACACAGGTTTGTCAGCAGCAGAACTGGTAAGAATTATTCCAGATTACGACGCTTTAATGATCCGTTCTGGCACCCAAGTTACCAAAGAAATCATCGAAGCCGGCAACTTACTCAAAATCATCGGGCGCGCCGGAGTCGGCGTAGACAACGTAGATGTACCCGCCGCCACTCGCAAAGGAATTGTAGTCGTCAATTCTCCCGAAGGTAACACGATCGCCGCCGCCGAACACGCGATCGCCATGATGCTGTCCATGTCCCGCCACATCCCAGAAGCCAACGCATCTGTCAAAAGTGGTAAATGGGAACGCAACCGCTTCATCGGCGTAGAAGTTTACAAAAAAACCCTCGGTATCGTCGGTTTGGGCAAAATCGGCTCCCACCTAGCCGCCGCCGCCAAAGCAATGGGCATGAAACTGCTAGCCTACGACCCCTTCATTTCCACCGAAAGAGCCGAACAGTTGGGCTGTCGCTTAGTAGAACTAGAACTGCTGATGCGCGAATCTGACTACATCACGCTACACATCCCCAAAACCCCCGAAACCCTGCACCTAATCAACGCAGAAGTGCTGTCGAAAATGAAGCCCACGGCCCGCATCATTAACTGCGCCAGAGGTGGCATCATCGACGAAGCAGCCCTCGCTGAAGCCATAAAAGAAGGGAAGATTGCCGGCGCTGCGATCGACGTTTACGAACACGAACCCCTCGAAGCTGATTCTCCTCTGCGGAGTGTGGGCCAAAACATCGTGCTCACACCCCACTTGGGTGCATCGACAGCCGAAGCTCAGGTGAATGTGGCGATCGACGTTGCCGAACAAATCCGTGATGTACTGTTAGGATTACCAGCGCGATCGGCTGTTAACATACCAGGAATTTTCCCAGATTCGATCGAAAAACTCAAACCATACCTGCAACTGGCCGAAACCCTAGGCAACCTCGTCAGCCAGCTAGCGGGAGGCCGAGTCGATTACCTCAACGTCCAACTCCAAGGCGAATTAGCAAATAATCAAAGCCAGCCCGTAGTCGTCGCCGCCCTCAAAGGATTGCTCTCCCAAGCCCTCAGAGAGCGCGTTAACTACGTCAACGCCAGCATCGAAGCCAAAGAACGTGGCATTCGCGTCGTCGAAACCAGAGATGCCTCCATTCGCGACTACACAGGCTCTCTGCACCTGATGGCCAAGGGAACCCTGGGCGAACACACCGTCACTGGTGCTGTCCTCGGCGAAAACGAAATTCGGATTACCAGCGTGGACGATTTCCCCGTCAACGTTTCCCCGACTCACCATATGTTATTTACCTTGCACCGCGATATGCCGGGAATTATTGGCAAAATTGGTTCTCAGTTGGGCAGTTTTAATGTCAATATTGCCAGTATGCAGGTAGGGCGTAAAATCGTGCGCGGTGACGCGGTGATGGTTCTGAGCCTCGACGATCCTCTGCCAGAGGGGATTTTGGCTGAAATCATCAAAGTTCCAGGAATTCGGGATGCTTACACGGTAAATCTTTGAGGTATTTTAGATTTTAGGTTTTGAATTGGGGGACTGATCCCGCCCCATTGGTGTCAACTTAACGTCAAACCCAGTCAGAGACTGCTGTTTGACTATTAAGCCTAGATCCCCCCTAGCCCCCCTTAAGAAGGGGGGGACAAGAGTCTTCTCAAAGTCCCCCTTCCCCCCTTGGGGGGGGCTAGGGGGGGGTGGGGATTTAGGGGGATCTAGACTCAGGTAAAAACCAGATTTCTCAGGGCTTTCAGGCTTAAGTTGACACCAATGATCCCGCCCTTGCTCCCAATCTAAAATCTCAAATCGCAAGTTCTCAGTCTCTCTCCCCCAATCTACAATCTAAAATCTCCAATCTAAAATCCTTATGGCACATAGCTGGTGGGAAATTCGAGTTCTTTGCGATCCGGCGTTGGAAGATATCATCTTCTGGCGCTTGGAAATGTTCGGCTGTCAGGGAAGTGTCAGCGAGATGAAAAGTAATTCTTGTCTGATGTCGGCTTACCTCCCGGAAGAAAAGGCGGGATTGTTGGATTTGGCCGCCCTGTCGCTGTGGCTGCGCCAAGATGCCCTGTGCGCGGGTTTGCCTTTACCAGCGATGCAGTGGGATTTGATTGAGGAAGAGGATTGGGGCAGCACTTGGAAGCAGCATTGGCAGCCTCAAGAAATTGGCGATCGCTTTTTAGTTTATCCCGCTTGGCTACCAATACCGCATAATCCCGATCGCATCATTTTACGTTTAGATCCCGGTGTCGCTTTCGGTACCGGTGCCCACGCCACCACTCAGCTTTGTCTGGAGTCGCTGGAAATGCGCCTCGGTTTTGATGACAAAGAGTGTATCATTGCCGATATTGGCTGCGGATCGGGTATTTTGTCGATCGGCGCGGTGTTATTAGGCGCTACAAAAGTTTATGCTTTGGATACCGATCCTTTGGCAGTGCGATCGACCATTAGCAACAGACAACTCAACCGAGTTAATTCTCAGCAGTTGGTTACAGAACTCGGTAGTATCGATCGGCTAAAAGAAATGGTCGATGAGCCTTTAGATGGTTTCATGTGCAACATTTTAGCAGAAGTAATCATTGATTTAATCCCGCAATTCACTGAAATTAGCAAACCAACTACTTGGGGAGTTCTCAGCGGCATTTTACTCGACCAAGCTAAACCAATTGCTGATACTCTCGAACAGCATGGTTGGATTGTCGCTACTTTGTGGAAGCGCCAAGATTGGTGTTGTTTTAACATTCGGCGTAGTTAACAATCTGAGATTTTAGATACATATATTAGTAGTAGGATGCGTCAGTTGCGATGATTTTCGATGCGTATCGAATCCTTACAAACAGACGCACCTTACAAATTTTAGGGCAGCATTCTGTCTGTAGAAGCTCTGCTATTATGAAAGCATAATCAGCCGCCGAGTGACTCGTGCCATAACGAACCCAAATTCGGCATCAACTACCGCCCATCCCCAATTAAAATAAACGGCGACCAATAAAACGGATGCCGACCAATTTGACTCAACTTAGCTTGCCGCAATGCTTCATTTTTACTCATCCCCTTATTGATATTTTGATAAAACTCAACCATCAACTCTTGAGTAGATGAATCCGAAACACTCCACAAACTCGCCATCACAGCTTGTGCGCCCGCACGCTCAAATACATAGGCAACTCCCGATATTTCTTCACCGTTAGAATTCGCTTGCATAGCAGTTTGACACGCGCTTAAGGTGAGGAGTCTGGTGTTTTGCAATCCTAATAACGCGGCATCGGCAATATTGTATTGGCTGTCAGCAAATAGCAGTGTATTTTCCTCCATGCCCAATTTGGGACAGCCTCCCTGTTGGAAACAGCCGTGAGTTGCTAGGTGCAAAAAGGGAAAGCGGGGTGCTTGAAGTTTGAATTGGTCGAGGGTAGCGGCATTGCCGATATAGGCGGAACTGCCAGGGAATAATTGAGCAATATTTCTCACTTCTGCTTCGGAACCGGGTAGATTTTGGGGCAGACGAGGGATGGGATTTCCTAATGCTAAGATGCCGCCTTGTAAAGTCGAATTGGGAATTGACCTTGTGGAAATGCGGGTGAGATAGTTGACGGGATATTTCTGGATGAGAAATTCATCAGTTTTTTCGTCATACAGCGTTTCAAAGGGGATGTAGCGCAGTTTTCCCGTCGCGATGATGCTCAATTGTTTGGCGGAAGTAGCTTTAATTTGGTCTTCGACCGGACGAATCAGGATTTCGTAGAGTTTGCTGCCTGTTACGGCGAAGTTAGTGTCGCCAGTATTTTGGAGTTGTTCTCCGTATTGAGTCAGGAGTTTGTCGAATTCTGCGGGGTCGATCGCAATTCTTTTAACACTTAAACTGTCTTTTGTCAAGACAAATAGGGCGACGGTATTGGGGACATTTTTGACATTTGTGAGCAAGACGGGTTGAATGACAACGGTATCTGGTGCGATACTTGCTTTCAGTTGGGCGATGTCTTTGGGTGTGGTTTCAAAGAGTTCGGCGACTTCGGGGAATTGGCGGCGGATTTTTTCTGCAAGTTTGCTGTTTTCTTCCTGAAGTTGATTGATTTTTTGGGAAAGTTGGTCGGAAAATTTCTCTTGTAATTGGCGAGATAAGAATTGAATTTGTTGACTTCTTTGATTCCACTGGTCAATTAATTGCTGTGCTTCTGGGTTTTTGACTTTGGCGTTGATGAGGCGGGTGTAGTCGGCTAGATCGGCTGTGGTGGCGATGTTGACCCATTCAAAGGCGCGATCGGCTTGGTTTTGGTCGATGAGGATGTCAACAAGTCCAACTGCGCTACCTCTTTTACCTTCTAAAAACTTTTGGCGATTTTCTCGCTGTAAACCACTCCGTATTTCTAAGGTGATTTGGACTGATTGCTGCAAATTTTCGATCGCTTCAGTCGGTTGCTTTGTATCTCGGTAGACTGCACCAATATTACTTAAAATAGTAGCTTCTTCAGAACGATATCTTAGTTTTTGGATAATAGGTAAAGCTTGGTTATAGTATTTCAATGCTTCTTGCGGTTGCGAGATACTTTTGTAAGCGAAACCAATATTATTCAAAGTAGTAGCTTCCCCAGAGCGATCGCCCACTTCTCGCCTAATTGGTAAAACTTGATTATAGTATTTCAATGCTTCTTGCGGTTGAGAGATGGTGTCGTAGACTCCACCAATATTATTCAAAGTAGTAGCTTCCCCAGAGCGATCGCCCACTTCTCGCCTAATTGGTAAAGCTTGATTATAGTATTTCAATGCTTCTTGTGGTTGAG
>NZ_JBGJZU010000006.1:0-63506 GCF_041354475.1 Microcoleus sp. | reverse complement strand
AGAGATGGTGTCGTAGACTCCACCAATATTATTCAAAGTAGTAGCTTCCCCAGAGCGATCGCCCACTTCTCGCCTAATTGGTAAAGCTTGATTATAGTATTTCAATGCTTCTTGTGGTTGAGAGATGCTACTGTAGACTCCACCAAAATTACTCAAAGTATTAGCTTCCCCAGAGCGATCGCCCACTTCTCGCATAATTGGTAAAGCTTGATTATAGTATTTCAATGCTTCTTGTGGTTGAGAGATGGTGTCGTAGACTCCACCAATATTATTCAAAGTAGTAGCTTCCCCAGAGCGATCGCCCACTTCTCGCCTAATTGGTAAAGCTTGATTATAGTATTTCAATGCTTCTTGTGGTTGAGAGATGCTACTGTAAACTCCACCGATATTATTTAAAGTAGTAGCTTCTCCAGAGCGATCTTTTACTTCCCGGATAATTGGTAAAGCTTGGTTAAAGTATTTCAATGCTTCTTGCGGTTGGGAAATCCTGTTGTATAATGTACCAATATTATTCAAAGTAGCAGCTTCACCAGCGCGATCGCCCACTTCTCGCCTAATTGGTAAAGCTTGGTTAAAGTATTTTAATGCTTCTTGCGGTTGGGAAATACTGATGTAGACTGCACCGATATTACTCAAAGTAGCAGCTTCACCAGAGCGATCGCCCACTGACCGCATAATTGGCAAAGCTTGATTATAGTATTTTAATGCTTCTTGCGGTTGGGAGATGCTGTCGTAGGCGAAACCAATATTATTCAAAGTAGCAGCTTCCCCTGCGCGATCTTTTACTTCCCGGATAATTGGTAAAGCTTGGTTATAGTATTTCAATGCTTCTTGCGGTTGGGATATCCTATTGTATACTCCACCAATATTATACAAAGTAGTAGCTTCTCCAGAGCGATCGCCCACTTCTCGTCTAATTGGTAAAGCTTGGTTATAGTATTTCAATGCTTCTTGCGGTTGGGAGATCCTTTCGTAAACTAAACCAATATTATTCAAAGTAGTTACTTCCCCAGAGCGATTGCCCACTTCCCGCCAAATAGGTAAAGCTTGGTTATAGTATTTCAATGCTTCTTGCGCTTGGGAGATGCTGTTGTAATTAGAACCAATGCTTGTGAGTGCTAAGGCTTCAAGTTCTCTAATTTTCAATTGTCGCGTAATAACTAGAACCTGTTGCCATGTTTTTATTGCTTCACCTAATTTTCCTTGCTGTTGCTCTTGCCTTGCTTGCTGTATAAGTCCCTTTATTTGTTCAATTATTTGTTCGGCTTGTGAATCTCGACTTTGCCCCCAACTAGGTTGAACCATCACTGGCACAGTCAGAGGAGTCAGACACACACCCAAAACCAAAACACTGCTAATAATTCTTTTCATCTTTTTTATAATTCACCAAATTCGATTAATAGAATAGGCATCAAACGCAGAATCTTTACTTAATATAGGTATCCCTTCCACCATTGCTTGTGCAATGAGCAAGCGATCGAACGGATCTTTATGATGAAAAGGCATGGTCACGATCGCATTCAGATGATCTAAATTGATATTCAGGAGATTAAAGTCTTCCAAACTGAGTTTTTGCCCGATATACTCCTCAAAAGGCACACTCAAATTCAGAAGTCCTTTACTTTCCTTAATTGCCATCTCCCAGATACTTGCTATACTGACCAGTTTATTATTATCTTCATCCTCAATTAAAATCCGTGCAACAGCACTGAGTTGAGAATCGCCTGCAAAAAACCAAATTAAGGTATGAGTATCTAACAAAAGTCTCATTACATATAATCCTGAAAATCTTCTAATGGCTCATCAAAATTATCAGATATGGTAATCACCTCGCGATCGCAACCAAACAACGGCGCACGGCGCTTTTTAGGAGGCATCACCGATGATTTTATATTGGTTCTGCGATCGCTCTCTAGAAATTCTCCAATTTTTTTCCATTCCTCTCTATCTTCATCGGACAAAGCTGCCAAAAACTCTTTCATTCTTTTCAGCTTCTCCTCATGGTTGACTGGCGAAACTTCCCGGACTTCCATCAGAACTTCGGAGCCGTCAGGAATGTTAAAATCTTCTGACAGTTGGATGTTTTTACCTTGTTTTATGCCTTTAACTTGGATAGGTTCGGATTTAATAGCTTGCCTGAGATAAATTGCAGATATCAGGTCTGACCAAGTAAAGTTTTCAGGTAATTTATCGATTAAGCTGCGGACTTCTTCTTTAAGATTGATGGTTTCCATCGGTTTTAGTAAAGAGAGTTGGGATTTTAATTCTAGTATAAGCGGTTTTGAAGCGATCGAGCTTTTAGCAAAAGCAACGGATAGCACGGCAATGCCCATTGGTGTCAACTTAAGGTCAAACCCAGCCAGAGACTGCTGTTTGACCATTAAATCTAGATCCCCCCTAGCCCCCCTTAAGAAGGGGGGGACAAGAGTATTCTCAAAGTCCCCCTTCTTAAGGGGGATTTAGGGGGATCTAGACTTAGAGTAAAAACGAGATTTCTCAGGGATTTGAGTCTTAAGTTGACACCAATACTCAATAGGGAGTCGCTGCAATTGTTATCGTCTTTTTCTGCACATCAAACTGCATTTCATCGACAACAAATTGCCTGCTTTTCGCGACTACCAAAATCCCCCGCAATTGCGCCCGATTCACGACAGGCGGCCCCAAATTCACCACAGCTTGACCTTTAACAGCATCTTTCAGCTCAAAAGCACTGATGGGAATGCCATTCCATCTGGCTTGATTGTTAGTAGCTGGCGGGAGCTCGCCCCGAAAAACTGGCCCTTTACGAGAATCTATATAAACCACCGCACTTTTGGGAAACACGATTTTCTCAATTTGACTCAAGGGAAGCGATAGCTTTCCCCGCTTTCCCTGTATCCACAATTTTTGCGCTTTCTCATCAATCTGCAAAACTAAACCATCTCTTTTATCCCCCCCTTTGATCAGAATCTCCGCATCCGTCGGCAACGCTACGGGTATCGCCTGACTACCGCTGGCCTGTGCTTGTACCGATCGCAAATTCTGTTTCTGGACTTCCTGACTGGCCGCATTAACCTGTGCAGCCATACCCGCTGTCACCGTAAAAAGTGCTACAACTAGAAAAGAAAGTGTTTTGTATTTCATAGTCCCCTAAACCCCCTTCAAGGCGAAGCGTTAACCCCAATACCATTATACAATTATACTTCACATCCCTTGAAGGTGATTCCGTGACCGCTTCTCCCCAACCTACTCCCGAATCGAATATTTTAGGCAACTTTGCCAGCGTTGTTGGCTTATTCGGTGCCGCTTTGTTTTTCACGGGCTGGATTTATCGCTGGTCTTATTTTTACTGCTTTCAGCTAAATGTAATTACCCTCGATTTACCAGTAGAATCGTTTTTCATAGTACCGCTTCAGGTGTTTTTAGGTGATGGCTGGACAATTGTCAAAAGTGCGATCGCCTTTCTGCTGACATCCCTGGCAATTTATCATACTTTATGGCTGGTTAACAGTATCAATAAGACAATTGCTACTAAAATTTATCGGATAAATAGACTGTGGCGCTTGTCTGCTGGTACAAGAGGATTATCGTTGCTTCATCGATTCCTGAAGTCTTGGCAGCGATTCAATGTCAATAGATATAACTCGATCAAATTATTGCGATCGCTCGTTGACGAAATTATCATCGTCGGTTGGGTATTGCTAGTCTTATTCTGGTCAGCTTACCACCAAGGCATTGCCGATGCCCGACGGGATGCCGGGGAAAATTCATCTTTACCAGCAGTTGCTTTAATCGCCAAGCAAGACAACATTGCTTTAGGCAGAAAACTCGATGATGACACACTTCGATCCAGTGGCAAAGGATTTAAGGCGATCGGCGATTTGGGTTTGTTTACAGACTTGAGTAACACCGACTACAATCATACCCGAATATCCAAAGAAAAATTCCAAAAACTCCAGCAACAGGAAGGCAATAAACTTACCCCCGAACAGTTGTTAGAGAAGTCCAAAGAACCTAGAGTTTGGCGGTTACTTTTGGAGAGAGGAAACTGGATTTATCTGTTTCCGGCTTTAACAAAAGAAGAGCAAAAAGACCCTCAAGCTCGTCCGCCAGTGATGGCCATTCAACAAAGTCAATCCGGCGATCAATTGTTAATTATAAGTCCCGCACCTTCTCAACCTTCTAAATAATTCACCAGTAAGAGAAACAGTCCTGGACGCACGAGTAGTCAGAAACCGTGTTTTTGGGCGATAATATTTGGTTGCAACCACCAGATTCGGTAAAAAACCCGGTTTCTTTGGTAGATGCGTCAGTCCTATAAGAACGAACGTAAAAAGACATATATCCAATTAAGTAAAAACCATTCACCAAAATCAACAATCCTTTACCCACATAAGAGTTAACCAAACCAAAAACGCGGTAAGTTGACAATAGAAATATTGGGATGTCGGGCAAAATTCCGCCCGTAACGATGAGCAAATTCAATTCAGAATGCTGGACTCTACCGAGAATTGCTAAATTAATAATTGCGTGGCTTGGTGTTTTCAGGAGATAAGAATTAGTTTGTAGTCAGGACTTCAGTCATTCCCAAAGAGGACTCAAGTCCTTACTACTAACCTAACTCCCTCCTTTGTAGTCAGGACTTCAGTCCTTCCAAAAGAGGACTAAAGTCCTGAGTGCGAACCTACAAGAAAGGTTGCACTCGATCGATCAATTGCGCGGCTTGCATCACTCCCTCAATGCGATCGACCTCAGCGCCATTTTTGAACAACACCAAAGTCGGCAAAGCATAAATGTGATACTGCGAAGCCAACTGTTCGTACTTATCCGTGTCAATCTTGACCACCATCAACTTGTCCTTCATCTGACCGCTGACTTGTTCCAAAATCGGTGCCATCATCTGACAAGGGCCACACCAAGTAGCATAAAAATCTACCAACACCGGCAAATCGGAGCTCGATAGTAACTCCTCAAAACTGCTGAACTGTTTTTGAACTGCCATAGGACAAAATATTTTTTTTGGTTCTGGCTCGATTTTAGTGCAAAATTCTCTGGTAGATTGCGAGGATAGAATTATGGAATTATTACCAGAGACATTTCAGAGATTGCAGGGTAAAGTTGCTGTCGTGACCGGTGCATCGCGGGGAATCGGCCGCGCCGTTGCTTTAAACCTAGCCGCAGAGGGTGCTAAAGTCGCGGTCAACTATGCCAGTTCCAGTGCTGCTGCGGATGCAGTGGTAGCCGAAATAGTCGCTGCTGGTGGCGAAGCTATCGCCCTTGCAGCAGATGTCTCGAAAACTGACCAAGTAGATGCACTCACCAGTAATGTCATGGAAAAATGGGGACGGATTGACATTTTGGTGAACAATGCTGGAATTACGCGCGATACTTTACTGTTGCGGATGAAGTTAGAAGATTGGCAAGCTGTGATTGATTTGAATCTAACAGGTGTATTTTTGTGTACGAAAGCTGCGAGTAAAATCATGCTGAAACAGCGCAGCGGCCGAATTATTAATATTGCTTCGGTGGCTGGACAAATGGGCAATCCGGGACAAGCTAATTACAGTGCGGCGAAGGCTGGGGTAATTGGGTTTACTAAAACTGTGGCGAAGGAGTTGTCTAGTCGCGGGATTACTGTGAATGCGGTGGCACCGGGTTTTATCACTACAGATATGACTAAGGATGTTAAATCTGATGAGATTTTGAAGTACATTCCCCTGGGGAGATATGGGGAAGTTGAGGAAGTTGCGGGGATGGTGAAGTTTTTGGCGGCGGATGCGGCTGCTGCTTATATTACGGGGCAGGTGTTTAATGTGGATGGGGGGATGGTGATGGCTTAGGATTTGATTTTTTTGGTCGGAGATATCGCACAGGCTTTCGGGCCTGTGCCACGATGAAGGTGGATATCTGCGGTTGAATTTGAACGTTTTCAATAAGACTTTAAAGCCCCGCGTAACTGACTGAGGACTTTTTTGTATTTGGCAATGCGTTGAAAATCTGCCTCTGTCGGATTGGAAATGCGACGAATATCGAGGTTGTGAGTAACATCGGCGATTTTGACTCGCAAGGCGATCGGGTTGGCCATCACCCGCTCTAAATAAGCTGCGTAAGGTTCTCCTTCTATTTTGGTAATGGCGCCGATCGCGTTTACTATAAATTCAGGAAAACCTTCGCTTCTGAGTTCGTCAAGTGTCAGTTCGGAATCTTCCACCGCATCGTGGAGAACCCCTACGATTTTCTCCTCTACAGAATTGACATTTTTCATCACAAATAGCGGATGATCTATATAGGAATTGCCTGCCTTATCAACCTGCCCTTCATGAGCTTTGACGGCGATCGCGATCGCTCGTTGTAGTAACCATTCGTAGTCTGAATTCGTATTTGACGACATAGCCAAGAAGTTTGTTACTACAGGTTTTAGATAAACGAAAATAAACGCAGATGAATTTATGGTTCTCTGCGTTTATCGCTGTAGGTTCGGTCTGTGAACAAAGGACGATCGCCAGTCAATAAACTAATAGCTATTGCAACTCAGTTAATAGACACAATTAAACATAAAATTATCATCGCGAGACTCGCTATGGCCGAAGAAAGCAACCGTTGAGTTTGAGATTGGCTGACTTCGTTCAGTTTTGAAAGTTTATGTATCTCTGGCTACTTAGAGCGATCGCCAATCCTGTGACTCAGCCTAGGATTAGTAACGACGATTGAAGCCACCGCCGGAGCGACCGCCACCGCCAGGTCCACGATCTTCGCGGGGCTTGGCTTTGTTAACTTTCAGATCGCGGCCCATCCACTCAGCGCCATCAAGCGCTTCGATTGCGGCTGTTTCTTCTGCCTCAGTTCCCATTTCCACAAAGGCGAAACCGCGCATTTTGCCAGTTTCGCGGTCTGTCGGTAACTGAACTCTTTTAACGGTTCCGTACTCTGCAAATACGGTATTGAGGTCTTCTTGGGTAACTTGATAAGCAAGATTACCTACGTAAATCGACATGAAATATCTCCTAAATCAGATGTGGATGGAAGTTGAGATTTTCGATAGAGCCAGCCAAAGTCAAACGTGAAAGACTCATCAACAAGTGCTTTCTAGTTTACCATACCCAATCAGGTTGTGTGGAGGTTATTGCCAATTTTAGCAAAATATTTTCCTAATTTCATAGGATCGCGCCGTAGCACACCCATCAATCTCTTGACCAAACCAGGCAAAATAGAACGGGATTTAGCAGATTCTACCCGTGGAACACCGGCCGCTACCGCTAGAGATAGGGGTGTGGCGAAGGCTGACACCAGGGAAGTTTTGATAATTATTTAGTTAGTCTGTTAATCAACCTCTCTCGGATGTTTTGGAAAAAATGTAGCTAATGATACTAAATTTCGGAAACAGGAAAGCTGAAACCCTTGATGTTGTTCAATTATAAGTATGAGCTGATCGCCACAACGACGCGAGAACCCCCCCATCCAGCAATCCTCTGAGACCCATTTTCATCCATCACTCCGAAAAAACTACATTATTCTTAATATTTTAATTCTGCCTGAAAGCCTCATAAATTCGTTCTCTAATCCGATTACTTCGTGATAAATCTTGATATTTTTGCAAGCTCTGGCAGTGTAAACCTTACTTAGTAAGATGTTTAAGTTTTTGTGTCTCTAAAAACCTGTTGATTTTCTTGAGATAGAATAGCACCATCTTTAAAAACAGTATAAACATGAGCTCATCAACAGTCTTACAAAACATCGAAAAGCATCTCCCCATCCTGGGAAATGTACATACCAAAAGTCCCCTTGCCTACCGAGCAACCCGCGTCGCAGTCAGTGCTGTTAACGCCGTGCAAATGGCAGTAGCAGAATCTTACATCAACGGATTAGAAGTACCCGATTCTGTCTTGCGATCGCTTTTTGATACCTGTATGCCAGTCTTTTTTAAGCATTTTCCGTCCCTGCTTGCACCCTACGAATGGGTACTAACAGAAACAGATCGGACTGCTGAAGGACCGCGGGATTTAATGAAACTTCAGTACGATTTGCCTCAAGCCATGCTGAATCCAATGTTAGGCGAGGGGAAACTCATCTATCCCAAATACAGCATGGGATTATGGGAAAAAGGAGCCACCAACCTCGAACAATCCCAGATCCACATGATTGATGATGTGATTGAGAAACTAGAAATCAAAGATGGCGACAATATTTTAGACTTTGGTTGCGGTTGGGGCTGCGTTCCCAACTACATCCTCTCCAAATTCCCCAATGTCAAGTTTACGGGAATTAACTTGAGTCACCACCAATGCGAATATATGCGCCGGAAGATGCAAGATCCCGAAAGCTACCTCAGCTCAGGTCGATTCACTCTCTACGAAGGAGATTTGAACGATGCCCAATTTGAGACCAAGTTTGATAAAATTTTGTCGATCGGCGTTTTTTGTCATGTCGGTAATTTAACGAAAGCTTTCCAAAAGCTCGCCTCTTTCCTGAAAGATAACGGCCGAGTTTTCATTCACATCATCACAGTCCGTACCCCCAACAATATATCCAGCGTTTTCACCCACAAATACATTTTCCCCCACGGCCGTTACTGGAAATACGATGCAGTTCCCAGCTACAACAACGACCTCAAAACCATTGAAAGATGGTATTTGAATGGATTCAATTACTCCACCACCTTTGCTAATTGGCTGAAAAACTTTGACGATTCTCAGGCGATAGTCAAAGATTTAGACTATGGCATTGACTATGCCAAATTTCGCCGAATCTGGCGGTTTTATTTGATTTGGTTTGTGGCTAATTTCGCCAGTTGCGATGGGGAATACAATGGTAATGGTCAATATTTAATGACTCATACCTAATTATCGATTGATTAGGGCAACGGAGGACACGGCAATGCCGTTTCCCTACTCCAAAATAATGTTGTAGGGACACGGCACTGCCCTTCTTCGTGTCAACTTAAGGTCAAACCCTGTCAGAGACTGTTGTTTGACGATTAGGCCCAGATCCCCCCTAGCCCCCCTTAAGAAGGGGGGGACAGGAGTCTTCTCTTTCGTCCCCCTTCCCCCCTTGGGGGGGGCTAGGGGGGGGTGGGGATTTAGGGGGATCTGGACTCGGATATAAACGAGATTTCTCAAGGGTTTCAGGCTTAAGTTGACACGCTTTGGGCACTGCCGTCTCCTCCCTTAAGCCTTCCTAATTTCTTTAAACTTGATCTGCTTGAGACTTACCACAATCTACAGACATTTCACCTGAAGAATCAGTAAAAGTCAGTTCATCTTTGTAATGTCGCGGGGTTTCCATCAGTAACCGCCATGCTTCCCCAGCATCTATTAAATTCATGCGGCCGGGATAATGAATTTGTAACAACTCTTGCACCATCGGGTAATAGTCTGAGTTGATGCTGGGAAAAATGTGATGTTCTGTGTGGTAAGAAAAATTAAAGTGCAGTACATCGAATATTTTAGGAACTCGCAGTGAAGCACTATTAATCAGCGGGTCATTGATGCTGGTCATCCGACAACCCATATGATTGGTGTAGATGTAAAACATTGCGCCGGCATGACCAAGTGCGATCGGCAAAATGTAGGCGAGAGCAACTTTGAGGGGATTAAATTCTAGGTAGAATAAGATGCTCAGATGAATTGCTAAGATTCCCAAGCACTCAAGGGCGATTGTCAATCTATCTTTAGGGCTAACTGTAAAGGCCGCGGGTACGTAATCTACTGATTTATCATTGAATAACAACACCGAGGAGACATTGCGGAAATTATGTACAAACCATGAGCCAGCCATCCCGATAATCAACCACAGCGGATTGACTTCTACTGACGGTACAAACAGATTTTGAATCCATTTTCCCCAGGTATCTGGCTGCTGGTACAGGTAGTTGCGATCGGGATCTGCTAGGGAATTTGTGTTGTTGTGGTGTACGAGGTTATGCAGATTTTTCCACTGGGTAGGTGGCATGAATAGCATACTTAATCCCAAAAAGGCGATGGGATAAGTCAGCCAAGACTTTTTTTGAACGCTACCGTGCATGAGGTCGTGGGAGCTAAATAGCAAAACTATGATACTATTGCCCATGATTATGGCTAAAGGTAGATAGAGCCATAAAAGATAGACTGGCCATTGGTCTAGATGACTAGCAATTCCCCATCCTAGCAATAAAATTCCTAGGTTGAGTAAGAGTATTACTAATTTGTTGCGATCGGGTTCAAAGGCTTCTGATGGCAGAAGAGGACGCAATTTTTTAACGTATACTGAATGGTGAATTAGGGTTTCTTTGCCTAAAGTCGGCGTTGCAGTATTGTCGAGAGTATTCAGTATTTTTTCGGATTTCATGCGATCGCTAAGAGTATTTTTGGATAGAACTCAATAATTTTCTAAATTTAATTATATCTGAAATATTACAGCATTTTCAGCAACAGGCTTTCCGGTCTCTTCCACAAACAATAAATGTTTTTATGGAATGGATCTGAAAGCATGTTGCTAAACAGTTTATTAAAAATAATTCAAGATACCAGTTATCCGAACTTGAACCAATAACCAATAACCAATAAGCAATAACCAATAATATCAAATCCGGTAACATCGGAATTATTCATCTCTCTTATCTCCCTCTGTGTTCTCTGCGTTCTAGTAAGGTTAAATCATTCCGATGCAGCCGGAAACGATATAACTAATAACTATAGCAATCCTAAATGAGTCGCAAGTTTTTTACCCCACCCCAACCCTCCCCTTACTAAGGGGAGGGAGCAAGAAATTCACAAATGATTTAGGATTGCTATAATAACCCATAACCAATAACTAATAGATTAAAATTGTCCGTTACCCTGAACTATTTCTTTAATTGTAGTCAACGTATCCAAACCGATTAATCCGCGACGATAACCTTTCTGATTTGACATTCCCAAAAATATCGCATCTCCGCGATTTTGATAGCGCCAAAACCGGGGCGAGGCATTAATAAAAGTAGATGCACTGTTGACATCCAGGGCAAATTGGCGACTTTCTAGATAAGATTCGGTGGCGATGCTGTCGGCGTGGCCGCTGCTGTATCGGTTGATCCACCCGATCGCACTTTCTAAACTATCGACAACTTTAAACGCTATGGTTTTGTTCAAATAGGGTTGATTCCACTCCGATATTTCGGCTAACTTTAAGTCTGGGAAATCTCCAAGGAGTTCGGCGTCTCCCCTAATCTGAAAGCCTTTTTCTTTTAAACTGTTCCACAGTCTGACTAAGGAAGAAGGCTTTTGGTGGCGATCGATCAAAACTTTCTCGATCGCATTTACCGGATCTGGCACACTTTGATGGCTGTCCAAAATCATCCACCTTGCCATCTCCAAACTACCCGTAGGCGACCAATAAAGGTAACAATTGCCCATTGCCGATCGCAACACAGGTGCTGTACACTGCCTTACCACTTGTTGCACCAAACTCGGTCTGCCGTAGGGAATAATTAAGTTTAGATATTGGTCTTGAGTCACTAAGTCCCGGATCGAGACACCTCCATTGGGCGGCAATACCTGCAAACATCCTGATGGCAAACCGACTTCATCTATTGCCGACTGCAAAGCTTCCCCGATGACTGCATTAGTGTTCCCGGTTTCGCTACCGCCTTTGAGAATCAAGCTGTTAGCACTTTTGAGACACAAACCGGCCGCGATCGCCCCCAACTCTGGAAACGCCTCGTAAATTAGGGCGATCGCCCCTAGTGGCAGAGATTGACAATATACTTGACATCGATCGACCTGATAAGAAGCATTGATCACTCGGCCGATGGGATCGGGCATTTCTCCCAGTCTCTGAAGAATTTGGACTGTTGTCTTAATTCTTTCGGGTGTCAACTTCAGCCACTCCACAATCAATTCGGGAATTGCCATATCCCGACTCGCTTCTAGATCCAGAGTATTGGCTTCTAAAATTTCATTTTGGCGCAGTTTCAGCGCCTGTGCCATCGCCTGCAATGCAGCGGCGCGATCTGTACTTTTTGTCCCCGCCAACTCCAAAGAAGCTTGGTAAGCACAACGGGCGACATTTGCCGAATCGGATAAAGGTTTAGAATCGTCAATTATCATTTAGCTAACGCCTGTAAGCCAGCCAAACCATCAGCGCCGGCACCATTGCTAGTAGCACAGCAACCATTGCCCACAGAATTATATTCGTCCCTGGGGAATACAACGCCAGTGGCAACCAAATCATTAGAAGTACCAAAATCATGCCCAGGGCTAAGGGCAAGTAATGCTCTCTGAAACCCCGATGAGCTCTGTTCCATTGTTGACCTGTCCACCGCCAAGTTTGTTTGTAAGGATAGTTTGTTGATAATTGCTCGATGACGTAGCCACTTTCATCCAATACAAATATTTGCTGACAGCGGTTGCAACCAAAAGCCTCTGTCAGTATTATTGGCACTAGACGACCCCGGCGCCGACAAGGGCAGGGATAATCACCATTTAAGTCAATTTTTGGAGCTTTTTGAGATGACACGAGCTATCGGATAACAAGAGAGTTTGTGCAAAAACAATCGTTAAGATATTAATTCCATCAAACTTTTGAATTTTGGTCGATCGAGGATTTCAACTCTTTGTTGTTAAGCCTAGTTCGATCGGCAATTTTCAGTTACAAGTTCCCAACTGAATTTTACCACTTACTTAGATATTTTGAGCAAATATTTCTATTTTTCCCAAACTTCCCTGAGTTGTGCCAAATTTTTGGTCGATCGCTTTAGTGATTGTGGCTATCAAAAAAAAGCCCTTCTACACTGAATGAGCTTTCCACCCAAGTTTTTGGTAACATCGGGATTTTCTATTTAAACTTTAAAAAGCGGGTGACGCGATTCGAACGCGCGACATTCACCTTGGCAAGGTGACGCTCTACCACTGAGCTACACCCGCATTTGCTGCGGAACCGCATTTCCTGCGGTATTAAACATAGTGCCTTAACTCCCTGAGTTTGTCAAGTCTTTTTCATAAGTTTTTTTTGAGAAAGCCAGTATGGAGGCGGCAGACCCCCTAGCCACCTCAAATTTCAGCAGCCAGAATATTAACTAAATCAGTAATTGCGCGGTTTTGGGAGCCAGTAGTCAATAGCAAGGCTAAAATCAAGCTGGAATTTGGGAGAACAATGCTATGTCAGACTTAAATCGCGGAATCATGAAGTTCAAGGGAGCTGATAGCCCCATCGCGATCGCCCTTTCAGCGATCGTGATTGCTGGCGGCATCGGCTTTCTAATCTGGTGGGCCATGCAATCGGCTTACACATTCAGCTAATTTTGGCTAACCAAGTGCGGTGAGGGTGGGCTTAGCCTGGGAGTTCGAGGTCAAAAAGGGCTAGACGCTCTCGTCTAATGTACCTCCTAAAAAGATACTCAAGAACAGGCTGGCGGTTCACCCACAGTCTTAAAGGCTGCAAACAGGTTAAATAAACCCGCCCCCACCCACAAAAAAGCCCCCGATCTATCTGGGTGCAACATCTCAGATTAAACCAAGTTTTGCTAAGATGTAATAAATAAGCTAAAAAGCAAGCAGGTAGCCATGACAGCCACCTTCATTCAAAGTCAAACTTCTGGAGTTTTGCTGAAAAATATTAGTTGGCGGACTTACGAATCTCTGGTAAATGAGCTAGCAGAACAGCGGGGAATTCGTTTGACTTACGATCGCGGAACATTAGAAATTATGACTCCATCAGCACCGCATGAAGGTAACAAACAAATCTTAGGACGTTTTGTAGAAACAGTAACGGAAGAATTGAATGTAGAAATTCGCAGCCTGGGTTCTCTGACTTGCAGGCGCGAGGATTTAGAACGTGGATTAGAACCTGATCAGTGCTACTACATTGAGAATGAGGAAAATATCCGCAGCCTCAACCAAATCAACTTAAATCAAGATCCGCCACCTGATTTAGTAATCGAGATTGACATCACTAGCAGTTCGATTAACCGGATGGAATTGTATGCGAGTTTGGGTGTGCCAGAGCTCTGGCGTTATGACGGTGCGCGTTTAATATTCTATCAGTTAGAAGGTCAGGAATATGTAGAGCGGGAGGTTTCTCCTCACTTTCCTTTTTTGTCGCCCTCTGAGATTATGGGATTTGTGGAAACGCAAAAAGATGTGGGTGAAACATCGATGATTCGAGGGTTTAGGCAGTGGGTGAGGACTCGGATTGAGTTAGGGGAATGATAAGCTGTTCTGGTTATAGGGAAATGATATAAACGGAGGACACGGCAATGCTGTTTCCCTACCCAATTAATTGTAGGGAAACGGCACTGCCCATAGGTGTCAACTTAAGACTAAAACTCTTGAGAAATCTGGCTTTTACCATAGTCTAGATCCCCCTAAATCCCCCTTAATAAGGGGGACTTTGAGAAGATTCCTGTCCCCCCCTTCTTAAGGGGGGTTAGGGGGGATCTCATCTGAATAGTTAAACAGCAGTCTGTGACAGGGTTTGACGTTAAGTTGACACCAATGGGCACTGCCGTGTCCTGATGGTGGGTAATATTAATTACGATATTAATCGACATCTAAATGCAGTTTGAGAGCCACATTTACTAACTGCATGATTTCCTCATTCAAACTTCCCACTGCATCGCTGGTAATTCGCTGTTTAGAAATTGTCCTTACTTGCTGTGCTTGAACTTTAGAAGGTTTGGATAAGCCGCTATCCTCTGGATTTAGCAACACCTTGAAAGGGTAGATACGGGTTACATTCGAGGTAATTGGTAGAATTGTAACTGTATTGGCAGCACGGTTATTAGCGTCATTGCTCACCACCAATACGGGACGGCGTTTATCTATCTCAGAACCAACCGTAGGACTGAGATTAGCGTAGTAAATTTCACCACGTTTCATCTGTCAATCCATCGGCAACTGTTAGATCCCAAGCAGAGTCTACTTCACTAGATGCTTGTCGGTAAGCAGATTCTAGTTCTTGATTCCGCAACAATTCCAGAGCTAATTCAATTACTTGGGATGGCGATTTACATCCTTTAGCAATTTTGTAGCTTTCAATGAACTGTAGTAGCGATTGTGATAGGGAAATTGATATTTTTTTATCTTGCATTATCTTAGCAATTGGTAATTACAAAGATTTCTACTTGATTATAGCACAAGCAGTAAACTAGGGTAAATTCTACTATTTACAGGGCGATCGCAGAAAGCTGGCTTATTTATAGTCGCGTAGGGAGTCAGAAACCGGGTTTCTTGAGAAAATCTGGTAAGGATGCGTAAATTCTCGTAGAAACCGGGTTTCTTGGATTGGGGGCGGGGTTCAGAAACCGGGTTTCTTTGGAAAATCTGGTGAGGATGCGTAAATTCTGGTAGAAACCCGGTTTCTTGGATGGTTAGGCGTCGAGGCTATGGGATTAATTCACCCACAATCGCCAAAAAATATGGCATTGCCCCCTTTTTAAGAGTGGGAAATATATTAATTAAGGACAGTGATATGTGTTACCATGCCTGTCTATGCAAATGTTTTGAGCTACACTATGCTTCAACATCATCTTCATTGTAGCTTTTGGGGGAGTTGAGGTCGTCGCAACTTTGACATTGGTCAAAGTCGAAGGCGCGATCGCGGATATTAGCATGAATAAGGAGGAAATCAAGATTGTACCATTCATTGTCGTGTCACCTAGTCAAATTTTTGAGCAGGAACAAACGAGTTAGCGCTAACTGCTGTCTCCCTAATTCCAGGATGAGGCAGTCAGAAAGGCTTTCCGGGTGACATTTAGGTCATTATTTGGTGATGTGACTACTAGATAAGTGAACCAAAACTGAACAAAGAAAAAAGCTAAGTATAAAATCCTTTATGGCTGTGACTCTCAGAGCTTCTGACAATGGGTTAAAAAAGATCGAGCGGCTGAGAATTATCAAAGGCTGGTCAAGAAGAGAAAAAGCTTGGTATGAGTTGGCATATACTTCAGAATCTACTTTAAGGAGGTTTTGGAAAAAACAGCCAATTTCTTATGAAAATTTTGTCAAAATTTGCACAGTTATAGATGCAAACTGGCAAGATATTTTTGATGATAGTCCAGCAGGACTACTAGAAGCACAGGATATACCTGCTGCTAACTCTGTACACAAAGTCGCGATCGCTCACCCCAGTCAAGCTCAACAACAAAAAAGTTTTGCACTCCCTGAAAAAATCGCACCTGTGAGGAATTGGGTAGGCAGATCGCGCGAAATCGACACCCTCAAATCCCAGATCCTCGATCCACAAACCAGAGCCATTAGCATCACCGCCGTCTGTCTCGTAGGCTTAGCGGGAATTGGCAAAACAACTCTCGCTAGTCAGCTAATCCGCCAGCTACAAGCGGAAAACGCCCCTTTTACCGCTGCTGCTTGGGAAACATTGCGATCGTCCACGGGCAAAGCACCTCGATTTGATAGCATTATTGATTCCTTATTGCTCACTCTTTCTCATGGCGAAATTTCTGCGGCTACTACTCAAAATGAAGATCGCCAAAAAACAGAAATTTTGGTGAGATTACTAAAGGAAAAACCTTGTCTAGTTGTACTGGATAATGTCGAAACAGTCTTGCAAACAGGGCAAGCTAAAAAAACGGGGTATTTTGCCGATGACTGTCTTGAGTATAAGTGGTTATTCAACCAGCTTGTCGAAACGGAACATCAAAGCAAAGTAATTTTCACCAGTCGGGAAAGTTTGGCAGAATTGTCCGCGATCGCGGTTAGAGAACTCCCTCTCAAAGGACTAGAAAAAGAGGATGCCGTTAACTTGCTGGAATCTCATCAGCAATGTTTGAATTTGACAACTACTTCAGCAGAATTGGTACTGTTGGCGGAACGCTATCAAGGACATCCTAAAGCCTTGGAAGTAGTTTCAGCTTTGATTCGGGATGAACCCAAATTTAAGGGACAGGTAGGTAAATTTTTACGCCATCGTCAATGGCTATTGATTAATACCCTCGATCGACTCATTGATGAAGTTTTTATTCGTCTCAGTGACTTAGAAAGAACTTGCTTGAGTCGGATTTCTGTTTATCAAACTGCTGAATATCCACTCGACACAGCCGGAATTGCAGCCCAAATGCCAGAAGTCAGCGAGTATGAGTTAGAAGAGAGCATTATTCAAGGACTTAGGCGCAGGCAATTATTGGACTATGACGATCGGCAGGAATCTTATCAAATGCACCCCTTAATTCAAGAAAAAGCTCATCGCCTTCTACACCCCGATCGAAGAGTTGCGAGTTCAGAATCTCAACTTGCTAATCGCCAAGCCTATCGCTATTTTCTCACTATCCCCCTCAAAACAGAAGCTGAATGGCAAGAAATTGAGGATATTAAACCACTTTTGAGAGCGCACTATCACGCCTGCTGTGCTGAAGATTGGGATGCTGTAACAGCAGCAATTTTGGGAGTCTATGATTTCCTGCGTCTGGGATTTTTATTTCAGCTTTTGAAAGATTTATATAGCAAACTAATCCCGCCTGACTGGAGAGATGGTAAACAATTTGTCACCTCTCCAGAAGTTCATGCAGATATTCTCCAATACCTGGGAGTAGCCTGTATTTATTTAGGTCAATATCAAGCTGCTCTTGAATATCTATCTGTCAGTTTGTCTACAGCGAGTCAAATTAGATATCGCAAAGGTGAAGCAGCAGCATTATGCGAGATAGGAGATGTTTACATAGAGACAGGAGACTTCCAAATATCTTTAGACTATTTAAAACAAAGCTTAGTCATCGCGAGAGAAATTTCAGCAAGAAAAATAGAATGTAAAGTTTTGATATATCAAGGAGTTAACCAATATTATTTAGGAGATTACTATTCAGGTATAGCAAGCTTTAAGCAAGCTTTAAAAATAGCACGTCAAATTGGCTATATTGAAAGGGAAGCAAGTAGCCTTAAGGATTTAGCTATTTTCTACAATGTTTTAGGTGACTATGAATCAGCACTTAAATATATTCAAGAATATTCATCTCTTCCTGATTTATATAAAGGAATAAGCTCTCTTAAAGAAGTTCAAGTCTATTTATCTAATATATATTTTAACAAGGGTGAAACTGAAAAAGCTAAAAGTTTTGCAAGAGAAGCTCTCCGCTTAGAGGGAGATATTGGAAAAAAGTGTGGTACAGATTCATTTATTTCTTTTGGCATTAGCCACAGATTTTTTGAAGATTTACAACGAAGTCTTGAGTATTTTGACAAACGGTTTAAGAGAGCTAAGGAAATTGGTGTTAAATTCGATGAAGCCTGGGCTTTATATCAAATAGGCATGACTTATCTGCAATTAGGACAGCATGATTTGTCTTTAGAGTATTTTCACCAAAGTCTTAATATTTTTCATAAGATAGGTACTCGTGCTTATGAGGCTGAGTCATTGTTGATATTAACAAAAACCAGTTTACTCATCAATACAGTTCCTTTAGAAACCCTCCAAGATTACTGCGATCGCGCCGAAAAGATTTGTCTCGATCTCAAGTTACCACTATTAACAGAGGTACAAAAACTAAAAGCAAATTTACAGGAAAATCGCGACTAAATATATCATGAATTAGATTTGATTACTCACCCAAAGCCTGCCGCTGAGCCTCCAACAATTCCTGAATCCCGATTTCTGCCACATCCAAAATTTGATTCAACTGACTCCGACTAAAACTTCCCTCTTCCGCAGTTCCCTGAATTTCAATGATATTCAAATCCCCATTCATCACCACATTACAATCAATTTCAGCCGCCACATCTTCCACATAATTCAAATCTAAAAACAGCTCGTTTTCCAAAAGTCCCACAGAGACGGCCGCCACTTGGCGCACAAGGGGCGATCGCCCTAAATCACCTTTTTGCACCAACTTATTCAAAGCATCAGCCACAGCCACAAACGCGCCATTAATAGAAGTCGTGCGAGTCCCCGCGTCCGCTTGCAACACATCAGCATCCACCAGAATCGTCCGTTCCCCCAAAAGCTGCATATCCAAGCACGATCGCAAACTCCGCCCAATCAACCGCTGAATCTCTTGAGTGCGCCCCGATAACTTCATAAACTCCCGCTCTTGTCGCTGCGGCGTAGCCCCCGGCAACATTCGGTACTCCGCAGTCAGCCAACCTTTGCCGGTATTCTCCAGAAACCTCGGCACTCCCGGCTTAATCGTAACACTGCACAGTACCTGAGTATCACCACTTTTTGCGAGCACTGAACCACTCGCAAATTTGGTAAATTCGCGATCGAAACTAATCGGACGAAGTTGATTTGGCTGTCTGCCATCGGCACGTTTTATGGACATAAGTAATTGGGAATGGGGAATGGGGAATGGGGAATGGGGAATGGGGAATTGGGAATGGGGAATTGGTGTCAACTTAACTTCTAACCCTGTCACAGACTGCTGTTTAACTATTAAACTTAGATCCCCCCTAGCCCCCCTTAAGAAGGGGGGGACAGGACAGGAATCTTATCAAAGTCCCCCTTCTTAAGGGGGATTTAGGGGGATCAGGACTGGGGTAAAAACGAGATTTATCCAGGATTTGACGATTAATTTGACACCAAATTGAATCATCGTCGCGTCGGGAACTAATTCCCCTCTTTCGACATAAGACACGGCCAACTTGCCCAAATCTGTGTCTTCTGCGATCGCCTCCCGCAGAATGTCCCCCACAGCCAGTAAAGGAATGCTCAAATTGCTGCACAGTTGTTGTGCCTGAGTTCCCTTGCCCGCTCCTGGTCCTCCCAAAATTACTAATCTCACTGTCCCCTGCTCCTACCGCCGCGACATTCAAAGTTTACCTGTTCTGGAGATATCTGGCGCAAAATGGCTGCGATCGCCACTGTCGCTAGCTTTCGATAACTGGTATATCTAGTGTGCGATCCGATTTGCGATCGGCCAGGTACACTATATATTGTCAAGCAGGCTTCTTCCATCTCAAAGTCGAAGCCGCCCTCAAGACTTAGTTGTTGATTAGATTATTGCCCTATGGTTGCCCAGCTAAAAACTCCTAACCTCAATTTAACCCACAGCTTGCCCTACACTGTTGAAGGGCTGGTGCAAGTCTTTACAGGCCCGCACCGCTGCTTTTTTACAACTGTGATGGCTCAAGCACTCAGAATTGCAGGACAGGGGACTGCGGTGCTAGCGGTGCAGTTCCTCAAAGGGGGAATTAATCAAGGACACCAGCATCCGATGCGGCTGGGGCAGAATTTAGATTGGGTGCGGTGCGATTTGCCACGCTGCATTGATAATGCTGATTTAGATGAGCTAGAACTAGGTGCGATCGCCCAATTGTGGCAATACGTTCAAGAAGTTGTCCGCGAAGGCCGTTATGCCCTAATCATTCTGGATGAATTAAGTTTAGCAGTTAATTTGGGTTTGATTCCCGAATCAGAAGTGCTGGCATTAATTGATAGCAAGCCGCATCATTTGGATCTGATTTTTACCGGCCCATCGATGCCACAAGGAATTTTGGATGTGGCCGACCAAATTACTGAAATTCGCCGCACTCAAGGACATTGATTTAAGTTGCGATATCCCATGGAAAAACCAGTTATACCAGTTTTTTATGAAGCTGCATAGAATCTGATCCCCCCTAGCCCCCCTTAATAAGGGGGGGGACAAGATTCCGATCAAAGTCCCCCTTCTCCCCTTTTTTCCCCCCTTGGGGGGGGGTAGGGGGGGGTGGGGGATTTAGGGGGATCGAGATATATGCAACGACCCATTAAATTGGTATTAACTGTTAACTGTTAACAGTCAACAGTCAACAATCATTCCGGTACAACGGGAATTGATATGAATCTGCCCAAAACAATACCAAATTGGTCGATCGCCCCAATCATCATTATCGGCATTTTAGCCTTCTCAACATCCTCAATCCTGATTAGACTGGCGAACAGTTCAGCAAACAGTGGTGGCCTCGGTTTCAGCTTGGTACTCGCGGCCTCCCGCCTCACTTTATCAGCCTTAATTCTGCTTCCAGCTTGGTCAAAAATTCAGTGGAATACGCTGCAACCGGGAGCTCGGCGCTACGGGGCGGCTGCTGGTTTGTGTCTCGCCCTGCACTTTGCCCTGTGGATTACCTCACTTTCTTATACTTCCATCGCCGCCTCCACCGCCTTAGTCACCACAAATCCGGTCTGGGTAGCGCTGTTGTCTCGGTTCTGGTTTGGCGAAAAACTCAGTAAATTGTCGGTAGCGGGCATTGCAGTGGCTCTGGGAGGGACGATCGCGATCGCCCTAGGTAGTGCAGGTGGCGGCGGTGATGGTAGCAGCATCATGTTGGGTAACTTCCTTGCCCTGGCTGGTTCCTGGGCTGTCAGCCTGTATTTGCTTTGTGGTAGGGAGGCCCAGCGGCGGGGACTGGGAATCGGTGGCTATATTGCGATCGCATATACTGTAGCTGCGATCGTCCTTTTGCCTCTGCCCCTAGTATTCAAAACCAGTTATACTGGCTATCCGCACATTGTATATTTTTACATTTTATTAACAGCAGCCTTGCCTCAATTAGTCGGCCACACGATTTTGAATTGGGCTGTGATGCGGGTATCGCCAACTTTGGTAAGTCTGGCTATTTTGTTTGAACCTGTGGGCGCTAGTTGTTTGGGTTATTTGGTGTTTGGGGAAGTGCCGGGGCCGATGGTATTGGTGGGTGGTGGGGTGTTATTGTTCGGAGTTGCGATCGGCATTTTTGGAGCAAAATAGTTAATATAGGAATTACGCATAAATACCAAAGAAACCTGGGTTCTTCCTCCAGGACTATAATATGAACATAGACAATTAAAACGAGGTCTTGCAAACAATGACTTTTAATGATGTAGTTGAAGTAGTCAAAGGTCTTTCCACGGATGAAAAGCAGGAAATTCAACAGTTGTTGAACCAATATATCCGTGAAGAACGCCGCGATCAGATATATAACAACTTCAAGTTAGCGCAAGTAGAACACCAAAAAGATGAACTGAAGTTTTCCTCTAATATTAACGAGCTCAGACAACTGATAGAGGAATAATCGTGGAAGTTAGTTTTAGTTCGGCTTTCAAACGCGCCTTCAAAAAGCGCATCCAAGGCAACACAGATTTAGAGGAAAAGTTTTGGCAAAAATTGGAACTGTTTACTATATATCCTTATAATCCGATATTGAAAACACATAAACTATCCGGCAAGCTTAAGGAATTCTGGAGTTTTAGTGTAGATTACGATGAAAGGGTATTGTTCTACTTTACAGAAGATGACAAGGCTGTGTTTGTAGATATTGGTAGTCATGGTGAGGTGTATTAACTATTCGACTAACATATCATGGGCTCTAAGAGTAACTTGGCAAAAATGAGAACAGTAGATTTATTTGCAGGCTGTGGAGGCTTATCACTCGGATTTCAAAATGCTGGATTCAATGTAGTAGCAGCTTTTGACTACTGGCATCCAGCTATTCAAGTTTATAAAGAAAACTTCCAACATCCGATATTTGAAAAAGACCTATCACAAGCAGATATCTGTTCATTTATCGGTGATTTCAATCCAGATATAATCATTGGTGGGCCTCCATGCCAAGATTTTTCCAGCGCCGGTAAAAGAGATGAGAATCTTGGGAGAGCAGATTTATCCTTAGCCTTTGCCAAGATTGTTACTAGCATTAAGCCTAGATGGTTTGTCATGGAGAATGTTGCCAGAATTCAAAAGAGCCAAATTTTAGAGGAAGTTTTAGAAACATTTAGAACCAGTGGCTATGGTTTAAATTCTTCCGTTTTGAATGCTAGCTATTGTGGAGTTCCACAAGCTAGAAAACGATACTTTTTGATTGGTCAATTGGATGGAAAAGATGGTATTCTGAATTCTTATCTTACCAAAAATCAGTCTAAAAATCCTATGAATGTTTTTGAATATTTAGGTGATGATTTAGGCATTGAGTATTTTTATCGGCATCCGAGAAGCTATAAAAGAAGGGGAGTTTTCAGCATCCACGAACCTAGTCCGACAGTTCGAGGTGTTAATCGTCCAATTCCTAAGACATACAAAAAGCATGAAGGAGATTTGTGCGATATTGATGAGAAGTTACGCCCTTTGACGACTATTGAACGGAGTTATATTCAAACATTTCCCAAAACGTTTAAGTTTCAGGGAAATAAGTCAGATTTAGAACAAATGATTGGTAATGCTGTTCCTGTCAAGCTGGCGGAGTATGTGGCTGGCTGCATCCTTGAATATATTCAACAGGACTAAGGCAAAAGAAAACGGGTTTCTATCAAAAATCGTTGCTTTTTTTGTCTCTCATCAAACAGTAGCGAATTCCGTCAAAGGTCTTTTGCTAGGATGATGAAACCCCAAAACAATATCGCCCTTAGAAATTCCAGCCGCTAGTAAATCATCAACTACACATAAATTCGTTAAATCTTCTTCCACCCAGATTTTACCATCTTTAATCCGAAGATACATCGTCATGTAGCGAACCCGTTCTTTGCCATTCCAGCCAGAGCGAAACCAGAGATATTGATCTCGTTCTTCATCAAATGCCAGACGATCATCTGGCTCTAATTCATCTAATGCGATCGCCCCCTGGACTTTCATCTGATAATATTCAGTCAATATCTTTTTAATTGTATTGCGATAGTATTCTAATCTATCCATTGTATAATTTCCTCCTTTTTCATTTCAACTGTCATTAATAGAAGCCGATTTTCCTTAGTAATTAATTGTATCGACTTGCGTTGAAAAAAATCTTGGTAGACGATATCATCAATTGCCAAATAAAGCGTGTATTCTGGAGCCGTGAGTTGAATGAGATTTCGGTAGACAATGTATTGACCGAGTGCGCCGTGAAAATCATACATTAGCGATCGCCCAATAAAGCTCTTAATTTCAACAACTATTTTTTGTCCCTGGCGTTCTGCGGCGATCGGCTTTTCTGCTGCTAGGTCGGCATATAAATCGGCATCCTCATATTGGATGAAATATGGGTCATCCGTAATTGTCCAACCATCTTTGATTAAGGCATTTTTAACTGCATTGTGGTAGGTATCTTTGGCAGGCATAGTAAAAACAGTTAAATATTACTTACTCTTTAAACACAGTATAATCCTTAAGAGTCGGTTTCGCCAACAATCTCAATAAACCCGCCCGAACCCCACCAATAACCTACTTTGGCAAAGGCTCTAATATTTCCTCACCATCCCTAGCCGTAACCATCGTAAATAAAGCCTCATATTGATTCAAAGCTTCCTCAAATCCATAATTCTCAACAGCATAACTTCTGCCTTGCAAACCCAGCGCATCGACTTTAGCCGGATTCAGATACAAATCTTCAACCCCATCCGCTAGAGCTTGCGGATCTTCCGGTGGCACCACCACCCCGCCACCACTTTGCTGCACTGCTTTATGAGCAGTACCAGTCTCAGGAACCGAAGCCAAAATAGCCCGACCACTAGCCAACAGCACTTGAATTTTTGAGGGCATATTAAAATTAGTCACGCGCCGCTTTTGTACCACCAAACTAACATCAGCGGCAGCTAACATTTCTGGCAATTTTTCTCGCGGTTCAAAGGGCAGTAACGTCACATTCGTCGCTTTGTAAGTTTCACAATCTCTTTGCAAACGTGACAGTGCGGTGGACTCTCCCACAATTACAAAAGCTATTTCTGGTATGTGTTTCAAACGAGCCGCTGCTTGGACAACAGTTTGCAAACCTTGAGTCAGGGCAATATTGCCTGCGTAGAGAATGACAAATTTGCCCTGGAGATTGTGAGTTTTGCGAAAGGAATTATTTTCTTTAGGTAAGGGGCGGATGAAATTGACATCAACCCAATTGGGAAGGCAAACTATTTTTTCCGGGGGTACTCCCTGAGAGTGCAATTTTTGGATAAAACCGCTGTCGATGACGCTGACTTGGCTAGCTGTGCTGTAGGCAAATTTTTCTAAGGTGTCAGCAATCTGAATTAACATCCCATTCTTTTTTACCAAACCGACGCGCACGGCTGCTTCAGAGACGATATCCTGAACGTTGAGGACGATCGGGCAACTACGAATCCACCCATAAAGAGCCACTGGGACGCAAATCGGCAATGGGGGCATTGTGGAAAAAATCACGTCTGGTCGATCGCCCCTAAACGCTTGAATAGCACTAGAGATCACAAAACTACCATCTAACAGCAGTCGGTCTAGCAAACTGGGGTGAGGGCCGTTAACCCGCAGGTAGCTGCGCTGTATTGTCACACCGTTATGTTCTTCGGTAAGGTAGAATTTGCCGCGATATTTTTCATAAATCTGGCGCTGGGGATAGTTGGGCATTCCTGTAACTACTCTGACTTGATGACCACGCTGAACTAGACCCTGGGCTAGTTCTGTCATCAGGGGAGCAATGCCGATCGGCTCTGGATAGTAGTTATAGGAATAAATCAGAATACGCATAATATTTAGTTTGAAGCAAATTGTCCAGCCGCCACCAGCTTGAGCTAATACCCGCTTAATTCGCCTGGATTAGGTCTAGTTGGGCCTAACACAGCAGAGGGCGGTGCCTGGAATTTTCTAGGCTCAAAAGCAGTCGCCCTTTGTGGTTTTGAGTCATCATCAGGTAATGTTTTTTCGCATCACCAGACAGTTGCGGCGATCGTCTGTACGGATATAACGAAGCTGCTCTGTCAGCTTGTGCATAAATAGCAGTCCCCTTTCTCCTTCTTTTTCCAAGGGATCGCGCTTGTCTTGGATAATAGCGTCGAGCTTTGCTTCTAGGTCAAAGGGTTGACCCCTATCCCAAATCCTGATTTCTAAGTAATCGGAAAACACTGCGACTTCGAGGTCGATCGGTGTCGTGGAGTGCAAGTTTTTGTGAGCATGGCGAACAGCATTTGTAAACCCTTCATTCACAATCAGGCTGCACTGCCACCCCAAATCCTCTGGTAGCAGGGGCAGGACAATATTTTCCAACCACTCCAAAACTTGTTTCAGAGCCTCCATGTCCGTTTCCACTTGAAGATGCAACTCGGCCTTTGGTTGCTGATCTTTCATTTTTTTTCCCCCTGGTCGCCCCCCAGCACAACTTCAGCTACGATCGGTACCAACTCAGTACAAGTAACTGTACTCAGCTTGGCTGGGACGCGAGTGTTCAGCGTAGCGGTGGCGGGAGAATAAGGGGGGCAAGGTCTTGGCAACATATTAGTTAAGTCAAGCTTGAGTTGAAGAAGCCCGTTTTGCCTCAAGGTGAGCATTCCTTTCGCACCATTTACTCCTACTGGAAATGAGAGACTTTTGATACTTTAACCCGCCTGGGTAGGGCGTTTAAATAATTTTCAGTTTTGAGTTGGGAGTTTTGATTTTTCAACTGCTTTAGAAAACTTAGCAAAACCTATCCAAAGTTATCTTTAGATGGTAAGTGTTTACTTCCGTTGTTTATTGACGTGATTAGTTAAAATTTTATTGATTTCTTTCATCACTTATGATAAAACGTCTGAATTTTAGTAACCCCCCCTGTACCTAAAAGGTCAGCGGAGGGTTGTTCAGGCATCCTATACAGCGCCACTATTTTTGTTGAACAGAACAGCTATGGTTTTCACAATTAGTTTCAGGTCATACATCAGGCTCCAGTTTTCTTGGTACTTTAAGTCCAAGCGGATCACATCTTCAAAATTACGCACCTGAGAGCGACCGTTAACTTGCCATTCTCCAGTCATTCCTGGTTTGACATCAAAACGCTGCCACTGAGGTACTTCATAGCGGTCAACTTCATCTGGAGTAGGGGGTCGGGTACCCACTAGACTCATTTCGCCTTTTAGTACATTCCAAAATTGTGGCAGTTCATCAAGGCTGGTTTTTCGCAATATCCGCCCGACTTTGGTAATGCGAGGGTCATTATCATTTTTGAAAAAAGCACCGGAGGCTTGGTTTTTGATTTGAGATTTAAGGGCTTCGGCGTTGGTACACATCGAGCGAAACTTCCAAATCTGAAATCTTTTTCCCATCCAGCCACAGCGGGTTTGACCAAAAAAGATCGGTCCTGGATCGTTAATTGTGATGGCTGCGACTATGGGTATAAACAATATTCCTGTAATTATCAAACCTACTATGGCCCCAACTATATCGATCAGCCGTTTTACCAACGATCGCACAGAGGGGTGCGTAACTGGTAACTGACTGTCTGCACGGTTGTTTTCAGCGGGGGCTGTGCTAACTGGCGACGGCTCGATAGTCAGCACTTGATCTAGGCTGGTGAGAGCAAATACTGCCATCACCTGTGGCTTGAGACTCCGCAATACTAAGTTGCACTCCCGCTGTTTGGCAAATTTTAGATTGCTGACTAAGGCACCAATCCCGCTACTGTCGATGAATGTCGTGTCACTGAAGTCTAGGACAATTTTGCTGGGAACGGTGTTTTTCGAGTTTTCAGAGAAAAGTTGCTGGCAGGTTGTCTTAAAGTTTACGGCTTCAAGTACGCTTAATCGCACAGGTATGTGAACGGAAGGAATTTCGTCCAAGTAAGTTACCCGAAAATCTGCCTCTGGGTTTTGGGTGACCATGAAGTCCTAGTTTCAAATTTCAAGCTGATGTCTTTAGCCTATTGTGTCCTAGGCCATCCATTTTTACCAATTATTATTGTTAACAACAGCCTAGATTTACACAAACTTTACATTTTCATCACTAACCAGGCCAGCCAAGAAGTGCTTCTGGCAAGCCCACACCCTACCCGTCAAGGGGTTGGTGTGTGCCGGAGGTCAGGAATTGTAAACGTTTTCTGACTGGGAAGTTTCGCGGCCGAGGGGTTTAACCTTGGCTTTAGCTTTAGCTGCGTTGCGTTTCAGGGCTTGGAGACGGGCTTCGTATTTAGCGCGCTGCTGCTTTTTGGAAGTTTGCTCGATCAGGGTTTTTAAGGCACTACCGAGGCTTTTGTATGCGTTGGGGAGAGTATAGCCGAAGCGAGTGGCCAGGGCCAGGGCTTTTTCGTCCGCGTCTATGGCTTCTTTTAAGCTTTTCTCTCCGTTATTTTTCTGGTACAGCCTCCAGCCGGAGACGCCACACAGGGAGAGGGCTAGTACCAGCAGCAAGCCATCTTGTACCCAAAGTTCGCCGACTGCGCCACCTAAACCAATAGCAAGGGCGGCCATTTCCCAGCCATCTCTGGGGATGGTGTCGTTTTGGATTCTGGCGACTTCGTGCCAAAATAGGAGGTTTCGCTGATCCATTGCTAGCTGTTCCCAGCGGATCAGGTCTATTTGTATTTCTACCTGATCTTTGCCTATTTCTTCGCTACGGATCAAGGCGGGATTAATTTCTATGGTTTTTTCTACTGTTACCCAACTTTGTAGTTCTGGGGGGAGTATATTTTTCAAGCGCCGGATCTCACTCATCTCGGCTCTTGCTGTGGAGGTTGCATAGGATGTCATAGCTCCGACCTTAAATTTTTCAAAGGGTTAATATGCTTCTATATTTTGGAGTATAGCAAACCTTTTGGACCTTATCTTCTAGCTTTCTGGCAAATGTTCCTCACCCTAGTTTGAGTGTCTGATGCTGAAAGCAGAATTACCGTAGAGGGTCGATCGACCCTCTATACCCAATTTACTCGCTCCGAGGCGATCGACACTAACTACTCAACAGTTTTCTGCTTATTTTGCATCTTATTGTTCAATTTCTTGTCGCAATTTCACCCAAGCCGACAAAACCTCCGGTGCCGAAGTTATCCCTTTCTGCACCAAAACCACCCCATCTAATACCTTAGCAATACCATAGCTTCTGTTCCGCAGAGCCTCGTCTGTAAAACGGACTCCCGCCCTAACTCTACCTCGATCGACCGGCACCTTTAAATTATTCTGCTGCAACTGCCACAAATCTAATACAGCATAATCCACATCCACCGCGTTTCCGGCTTCATCCCGCAACTTCATCACCTCTAAACGAATGATGTTCCGACGCCCAGATAGGTGAGAAACTATGTAACCACTCGTGGAAACGCTAGCATCTGGAGGAATTAACTCCATCACAGTTTTCAAATCAGCACCATGGGCTAATTGCTCAGTCAATGATTGATAAACCAGAGGATTGAAAGCATAGGGAGAAAGGAAATACAAAGCTCGATTAGGATTAGAAGTCAAAGTAAACAATAGGGACAATCCGATACATCCCATCCAAAAGCGGTGTAGCCTTGGTTTAAATTTTTCTGGATGCTCCGACCACCACAATATTGCAGCATAAATCAAAACAGGAACTAAACTCAAAGTATAACGAGTATTGATAGAAGTCGCTGCTTTATTTTCTACTTGCAGCAGCAGCACTAACAACGGAAAGCTAGACATCACCCAAGCTGGCCAGGAAAAAATAGGTATAAAAGCCAGTGGCAGCCACAAACCCAACACAAATCTAATTCGCCTTTCTAAACTTTCTAAATCCGCAAAAAATACTTGAATTATAATTTGAGGTTGGCTAACTATTGCCCACAGTAACTGTAGCGTCGAAGGATTTTCTATGTTAACAAACTTCTTAAAATACAGAGCTAAATAAAGTCGGGAGTTGTCATTGGAAAACAGAGGCATCACAACATTAGTTATCAGCGAAACATAGCTAAAACTCAGGACACACAAAGCTATACCCGTCCGTGGATAGCGGCGGCTGAAAAATAAGTAGGCTCCAATGCCAAACAGAGTAATGCCGGTGTCTTCACGAGTTCCTAATGCTAAGGCTGCAAAAATCCAAAACACCAACCACCTTTGCTTTTCTAAGGCTAATAATAAACTAAATAAAAACAAAGGAATTTGGCAGTGTTCGTAAAAATTTCCCAGCGTCGGACCAATTACCCCATTGGCTCCATAATAGCTAGCTACGACCATTATTGACAGAGGAATAGACAAGTAATGTCTCGCTAAAAAATACAAAACTATGCCAGCAGCCGCAATTAAAGCTACTTGCAAAACTATGAGAGTAACGGAAGAGGGAAACAGGGCATAAAGTGGCATCCACAACAAAAAATCGATGACAAAATGTTGCCCTAAATGGATGTAAGATGGATAGGATAGTTCCCGATCGATCAGAGATGCACCAGAGGCCGCGGAGGAAAGGGAACTTTGAAATAGTTTGCCATGTACGCTATTCCAAAATACTTGATTAAATAAACCGTGATCGTAGGTAGCCAAAAAGCTATCATAGCGAATGATACTAAAAGTTAATACCGAGATAAAAAAAATTACTGCAATGATTGTTGCTTGACGCAATCCTGTTTGAGCTTGCCAGTAGTAGAGAGGTTTAAATTTCATATTTTTTGCTAAATTTACTAATATTTATTAATTTTATTGAAGTGGTTTTTAAATTCTGAAATAGAAATAAATTCCCCTTGTTTTTTCAGCACCGTCAGATATTTTTCTAATTTGTCAATCATTTTACTACCGGCATCTTTTTTGACATAGCTGGGGAGTTTAAACTGGGAAATATCAGTGAATTCCCAGGGGTGAAAGTAGATGTTTAGATAGGAGTCTGTTTCTAAGGTGAGCTTGGCTGCTAATTGTATCACTGAAAGTGGCAAGTTCTTAAAACTCAACCAAAATAGGGGAAATCGGATCGCGGGAGTAACTGAAATGGGCAAGTTGAGTAATTTATTCCTATAATATGCAGTTCTAGGTTTCAAGAGATTGTTGTATCTACCGGGGATGTAGGTAGGATTCATGGATGAGTTGTATTCATAGCCTGCTTGTTCTATTTCTGCGTCGTCAACAGGCTGGAGTCTTGCCATCCTGAAGCCGATGACTTTAGTATTAGTTATGGATTCTAAGGTTTGCTTAGATTTTTGTAAATCATCCACGGAAAATTGGGAATGGTAAAACCCATGGGAAGCAATTTCATGTTGTTGTGAAAGTTGCTTGATTATTTCTTGGTTGTGGAGTGCGAAGTTAGCAGTTACAAAAAATGTGGCTGCGATATCTAATTTTTCCAAAAGTGAAATAACATTGCATAACCCGGTTTTAGAAACTGCAAATTTGATATCCTCTGTGAGGGGTTGACCGTATTCTTCGGGAATGTCAAATTCTTCTATGTCAAAGCTCAATAAAATATATTTAGTCATAATTACCAACGCGATTATTATAGCGAATCTTTAACAAGCAAAAGAACATTTTGAGAGAATCTTTAAGTATATTTACTTTAGAAGCTTTGGATAAATGTTGTTCGGAAATTCTAGCGGGAATTTCACCGATTGTATATCCTTTTTTGTGTGCTAAGAACAGGAGTTCGGCATCAAAAGAAAATCCCGCAATTGTCTGTTGCTTGAAGAGTTCTTGGGCCGCATCTTTTTTAAATCCTTTGAGTCCTGCCTGCATATCTCGATAGGGCAGATTGAGGATTTTGCGGGAAATAAAGTTAAATATTTGACCTGATATTTTTCTCAGTAATGTGAGATTGCGGAAGTTGTCTTTGTCGAGGTTTCTGCAACCAATTACCACATCAAATTTTTCTAGTTTTGCTATTAAGGGTTCTAGATGCTCTAGGGAGTAAGCTAAGTCACCATCCATAAAGCAAATGCAGTCAGATTTTATAGAATCGCTACCTTTTTTTACTGCGTAGCCTTTTCCTTGACGATGGTTGTAAGAAATTATTTGGATATGATTTGTGGGGAATATTTTTAGTTTATTTTCGAGGATTGTCAGTGTATCATCTGTTGACCCGTCATTGACAATGATAAAATTATAAGGGTGATTTGTTTGAGAAAAATCGAAAATTCTGTCAAAGGTTTGTGCTATGCAATTTTCTTCGTTGTAAACAGGTAGAATTACCGTGATTTTCATCATTATTATGGAATCAAGCTTTCGCAGAAGTATCGTATCACCTTAGTAGCAAAATCACAAGTAAAAAATAGATATGCTGTTTTTCAGTTAGGTGAGATAAACCTGTGAATGGGTTATGGGTAATGGGTAAAGGCGCGTGGCGCATACTTTATTGTCATAAAATCTGGATGGGGAGAGAGATTAGCAACTGAAGTGAAAATCTGATGGAAATCCGAACTCAGCCTTAAAGCTAAATTGCGTTATGTAGTTTGATTAGATGTTTTCGGGCTTGGGCTTTGCTCCGAAGGGCTGCTGACGATCGCCCAATAGTTGCAAATATATCTCACGTCATGACTTTTTGACAAGACAACTCCCGCACTCAGTCAATTTTCGGCTATGGTTGTGGCCTAGGCGCGATCGCATAGATTTTACTATACTATTGGAATTGACCTAGCTCATCTTTGGAAAAAACCGCAGCAATCCTATACAATCTAAATGCAGACCCAGCTCTACCAGACCACCTAAACCCATACCTCATGAGGTCGTTATTGTCAATGGTAAATTTTTTAGTTGATAAATTGCCTGAGTATTTTCAACCGATTACCATCCGTAAAAAACGCATGATTCAATTTTTTATAGCATTTCTCATCACCTTAATTAGTTATCAAGTAATCATAGAATTAATTACAGTACAAATTCCGATTTTCGGCTTTCACGATATTGTCGATTTGCAAAATCCCCAAGAAATACCTCCGCGACGGCGAGACTTTCCCGGCGACTATAGCCAGCAAAAATTAGAACCTTTTTTAGAGTCTTTAGTGGTCAATAACTATTGGTTTTTGTCAACCCAAGAACTTTATGATTATTTTTTAGCAACTACCCCAAAAATAGTTCCTGCTGAATATCGCGATCGCAAAAAAGTCATCATTTCATTTGACGATGGAAACAAAAGCATTTATACACACTTACTACCTATCTTAGAAAAACTAGAAAATAAATACGGTAAAAAAATTAAAGTAGTAGTATTTATTAACTCCGGCTTTTTCGGAACTCATCATTCCCTAATCAAAAAAGTCAACTGTCAAGACTTGAGAGATGGATTTAAAAAAGGATTTTACGATATTCAATCTCACGGACTAAATCACGAAAATTTAACCAAAATTTCCCTTCAAGCTTTAGACAGAGAACTGTCACAAGACCAAATCCGATTGAGAAAATGCACCCAAGACTTAGACCCCAATCAAACAGTCGCCTCTCACATAGCCTACCCCTTTGGTGCTGTCAACAAACAAGTTGAAAATCATGTTGGCAAATACTACACATCAGGATATTTATACGACAGTTTAAAATTAAAAATACGCTTTTTTCCCCACAACCCCTATCGAATTTCCCGCTTGACTATCAACAACAAACACTCCACAAAAAAACTAATCCAAATGGCTTCAGGAAACTGGCTACACCGAACTATTGGCAAGTAAATTTAATGAAATATATAGTTATTAAAAATACCAGAGGTGAGTACATTGGAATACACAAAATCAGAGCCAAAAGACACAAAAAAAAACGAAAAAGTGTTTCCTATAGCTGCGGTTGCCAAACGCGCTGATGCCCTAGATGCACTGCGTGGCATCGCAGTTTTAGCAATGGTTTTATCAGGGACAATAGCCCGCAAAACATTACCCGCATGGATGTATCACGCCCAAGAACCGCCACCCATCCATGTCTTCAATCCTCAACTAGCTGGACTAACTTGGGTAGATTTAGTTTTCCCCTTTTTTCTGTTTGCAATGGGGGCTGCTATACCACTTGCTTTATCTCGTCGCATTGCTAAAGGAGAGAGTATAAATAAAGTGATTAGTTCTCTTTTACAAAGAGGATTTCTCCTAGGTTCATTTGCGATATTCCTGCAACATATTCGACCCACTGTCATCGATCCCAACGAACCAGGCCCGCAAAAATGGTGGTTAGGCCTCTGTGGATTTTTAATCCTATTTTTTATGTTTCTTCGCTGGCCAACTAAGAAGTTTTCCTGGTTGCAAAAAGTCATAACCATTGCTGCTTGGAGTGCTGGATTTTTATTTGTATCTCGGATCAAATATCCCAACGGAATTGGGTTTGATTTCAACCGTAGCGATATTATCTTAGTTGTGCTGGCAAATATGGCCGTTTTTGGATCGGTAATTTGGCTGTTTACTCGTTCAAATACCTGGTTGCGAGTGGGATTATTAGGATTGCTGTTAGCCCTAGGACTATCTGCCCAAACTGATGGTTGGATTAAGTCAATTTGGCTGTATTCTCCTGCACCTTGGATTTTTCAATTTGATTATTTGAAGTATTTGTTTGTTGTGATTCCCGGTACTATTGTCGGGGATTTACTGTGTCGGTGGATAGAATATCATTCGCCAGAAGATGATAGGTATTCTCACTGGAACAATCGGCGATATTTCTGCATCATGGTTTTGATGTTTACGATTAATTTAGTGTTGCTAGTGGGATTACAAGCTAGATGGGTGTGGCAGACTAATTTAGTAGTTTTTGTGCTGTGTTTGTCTGGTTTAGTTTTTTTGCAAAAACCAGGAAATGTCACGGAAAATTTATTAAATCGCCTTTACGAATGGGGTTTTTATTGGGTGGTTTTGGGTTTACTATTTGAGCCTTATCAAGGTGGCATCAAGAAAGATTCAGCGACAATGAGTTACTTTTTTGTAACTACAGGTATGGCAATTTTTATGTTGATTGGCTTGACAATAATTATCGATGTGTTTCACCATAAACGCTGGTTGCAGCTATTTATTGACAATGGGGTGAATCCGATGATTGGTTATGTGGGATTTGCGAATATTGTGTGGCCAATTCTGGTGTTAAATAACTGGGAACCTGTGATTATTGAGATGACGGCAACCGATCCATTTATGGGTTTTTTGAGGGGGTTTGGATATACGGCGATTGTGGCGGTAATAGTGATGGTGTTTACGAGGTTTAAATTGTTTTTGAGAACGTGAGATAATTAAAGGGAAAGTTTATCTTCACGTCTTGTATCGGAATGATTTAACCGCAGAGAACACAGAGGACACAGAGGGAGAGAATCGGACTCCGACAGAGAAACCGGGTTTTTTACTGAATCTGCGAGTAAAAACGGAGTATTTTTGTAAAAAACCCGGTTTCTCAACCCCGTGCGTAACTCCTATGGAAGTGATTTTAAAATGCCACTTTCTAATTGATAAATTGCTGCCATGATTCCGGTTTCAGGATTTTTTAGGAGTGATATTTTGACATCTTTCAAGTAACTTACAATGTGTTCCCGCAAAATCGGTCTTTCGACTTTCACTGTGTGATTGTAATCCCATAAATCCCACATGATAATCCCGATGCCGACAATCGGATCGATTAAACCTACTCCCAATTGACTCGCAACTGTACCGCCTGTTTTTGTAGCCATCTTGGCTGCGGCTTTTGTGGCAACTTTTGCTGTAACTTTGCTGCCAATCTTGCTAGCAATCCCCAAGATTAATGGCTTGGCAACTAAATAACCGCTGCCACCCACTAATACTTTTAATGATAAATTTGAGGGGTTTCCGTTATTGCTAATTGTGGTGGCAATATCATTGAGATATTTATCCCACTTTGCTTGAGGTATGTTATAATTACTTTGAACTACTTTGACATTTTTACTGATTTCTGCGATATATAGATTAACGGTATCTTGAGTGATTAATTGAAACCGCATTTGAGAGTTTCTGGGAACCAAGACGCGGTTGGCAAATTCTCTTTGAAAGTCTTCGGTTAATTTTTCGGAAACAGCTTGAGAGGCTGCATTCATATCAAATTTGTTGAGTACGGCTGATTTGAGGAAGTTGAAAGGTACGGTAAACTCCATCTTTTTTTGATTGAAGTAATCGAAGTACCAATCGAGGAAACTGTTGTCAACTCGCGCAATTAGTTCTGTTTCCCATTTGTCCAATTCTTTTGAAGCGAAATTTTCGGCAGTTGTATGGGCGGTTTGGATGGCGTTTTTAATGTCTTGGTTGACTTTGCTAAAATCGTGGGGCGGGGAAACTATGACTGCTGTGGTTGCAGTATTTGTTAAGGACTTGGAAATGATAAAATTACCTAACAGGGGAATAATTACTACCAGAATGACGATCGTCCAAATCATCGGTGTTACAGTTTTGATAAAGTGAGCGATCGCCTTGAGACGCTCTGTTTTCTGTGAATAGGTAACTTTTTCCCGATCCTGATTCATGGTGATTCTGCAAGTGAGGAGAACTACTGGCTTGTTTCAATTATAGGTGGCGATTTGTGCGATCGTCTAAGATAATCTGGCCCAAGTTGGAAAAAACTGCGTAAAACTGAGCTATCCGAAAGGCGATCGCGATTTTTGCTTGTTGACTCTATAAAAATTAAAGTGGTACTATCCTTGAATATACTTCAAGGTTTTAAATATGACCTTAGATCCTTTTGTCCGCAAGCTAGCTGCGATAAATCAAGCTTTATCTGCTCTTTCAGCAGAAAGCTGCACAACACCGGGATGCAATCAACCAGTGTCAAAACCAGGTCACAAATTATGCTATGACCATTGGAAAGCTAACAATGTTAAACCTGTTCAAGCTGTGTCACCGCCCAAACCTAAACCTCAACAATTTTCTGCCCCTTCACTTCTCTCCGCTACCACTATCAGCGAAAAACTAGAAATATCAAAACACAAAGTCAACCCAATTTTAGCAGAGTTAGGATTGGTGAACAAAGAGGGTAACGGCTGGGTAGCAACTAAACGGGGGATGGGTTTTGGGGCGGTGCAAAAAACCCACCCTCAAGACAATACTCCTTATGTACTTTGGCCAGAATCTATACTGACAAATCAAGTTTTTCTGGCGACCATTGAGAGCCTTAAAGGTAACAATTCCGAACCTATAAAAACAGAAGTAAACACAAAGCTAGGGTTCCGCGAGAAGTTTCGGGCTAGCGCTCAGCATCGGACAACCGATGGCCATTTTGTGCGGTCTAAAGCTGAAGTTTTGATTGATAATTGGCTGTATATGGCGGAGCTAGTTCACGCCTATGAACGTCGCCTACCCATAGAGGAAGAAGCTTACTGTGACTTTTATATTCCTCGGGGGAAGGTGTATGTTGAATACTGGGGATATGAAAACGAGCCGGAGTATGCGGCGCGCAAGAAAGTGAAGCAAGAAGTGTATCAGAAGTACGAACTAAATCTGATTGAGCTTAATGATGAACATATCAAGAATTTGGATGATTATTTGCCGAAAATGTTATTAAAATTCGGCATAATTGTAAGTTGATTTAAAAGTGCGATCGCCCTTGAAGCGTGCCTCAAACTCGATCGTCCTTATCTGATTATCTTTTAGCCTGCTTTACTTAACACAAGCAGAAGGTACTGGTCAAGACTAACTCCTTCCCTTTCCGCTTTTTCTGCTAAACTTAAATGTAGAGATTTAGGAATTTGTAAAGATAGACTTCCACTATACTCAACCTCCGTTGCAGGTAAAGGAATCTCATCCCCGCACTCATAAGCAGTCTCTATCCACAATTCCCTAGCTTCCTGAATATTCTCCATCGCTTCGGACAAAGTTTCACCCTGAGACATACAGCCAGGAAGGTCTTTTATTATAGCTGTATAACCTTCAAGTTCTGGATAAAAACTGATAGCATATTTCAGGCTCAAGTAATAGTCTAGAGATTTAAGCTTGACTTTCATCTTTTAATTAAACTGTATCAGGAGCAGCTTGAATCCCCTTCAAAATACTCACTTCTAACTGATTAATTGCTGCCATAATGCCACTTTCTGGATTTTTTAGCAGTGAATTTTTAACTTGATCCAAGTAGGCTAAAATGTTCTGACGCAAAATCGGTCTTTCTACTTTGACTGTGTGATCGTAATCCCAAAGATCCCAAATCAATATACCTACACCCACAATAGGATCTATCAGACTAACCCCAAGCTGACCGGCAACGGTTCCACCAGTTTTTGCTGCCATTTTTGCCGCAGCCTTTCCAGCAAACTTGGTCATAATTTTACTTCCTACCTTGCCTGCTAATCCAATAAGTAAAGGTTTAGCAACTATGTAACCGCCGCCGCCAATTAATACTCTTAATGAAAAATTGGATAGAGTGCCCTCCGTGTCATTAATGGTTACAGCAATATCATTCAGATACTTTTCCCACTCTCCTTGAGGGATGTTATAACTGCTTTGAATGCCTTTAATGTTATTGCCAAGTTCCGAGATATACAAGTTAGTGGTTTCTGTAGTGATTGACTCCAATCTCATTTGTGCAAGTTTGGGAACCAGTACCCGCTTAGCAAATTCTCTTTGAAAATCTTCAGTTAACTTCTCCGTAACCTTTTGAGATGCTGCTGACATATCAAACTTGTGAGTTACAGCAGAAACAATAAACTTAAAAGGAGTCGCAAACTCCATTGTTTTCTGATTAAAATAATCAAAGTACCAATCTAAGAAGCTATCGACGCGCCCGTTTAATTCTCCTTCCCATGTATCTAACTCTTTAGAAGCAAAATTCTCAGCAAGAGCGTGGGATTTGTTGATAGCACCTTGAATCTCTAGGTTAACTTTGCTCAAGTCAGGGGGTGCGGGAAGCGTAACTTTTGATACTGGAGATGATAATGAGCGGTTAGAAGTTACCGACTGTGAAATTATCCAGTTACCTAAAAGTGGAATAATTACCAGCGCAATAACACCTGCCCAAATTAAAGGGGTCACTGCTGTGAGCAACTTAGTTATGACTTTTAATCTATCTGTCTTTTCAGCATAAGTCGCGTTTTCATTTACTACCTGCTGCTCTAATTTAACTTGGCTATTTGAATCGATCGAGGGGCTGTCGGCTTGATTGGTAACATTAGTAACTAAGGCGATCGCAAGTTCGCTGGCAGGCACAGCCTCTAAATTCTGGCTTGGCTCATCGTTCATATAAATTCCTTTGTTAATTAGAACTAAACGTTCATCTGCGTCAATCTGTCTACATCAGCGGTTCGTAAAAAAAATAAGGTGAGCAACGCCCACCCTACTATCTTACTAAAAACGACTAAACCTTCGCTTCATTCTTCACCAAATTACCCCAACCCAAATCCTTCAGCGAATTATTCCGGCGCAGCGGACGAGTCACCAACTCCAAAATATCCCGCGCATTTCCAAAGCCGTGAATTTGAGCAAAAGTAAACTCAACGGACCATTTAGTATTGATTCCCCGCGCTTCCAAAGGATTAGCGTGGGCCATACCAGTAATCACCAAGTCGATATTCTGCTCATAAATCCGCTGTAGCTGATTGTAATTGTCTGGTTTCTCGACAATCCGAGGAGTCGGAACTCCCATCTCGTGACAAGTCTTTTCTAACAAGGCTAATTCGGCGGCTTGATAGCGTTTGTCCATGTAAGGAATACCGATTTCAGGACAAGTCATGCCGCAGCGAATCAAGAAACGTGCTAAAGAAATCTCTAGCAAATTGTCCCCCATGAAGAAGACTGATTTGCCGCGAATTATTTGCAGATAATCTTCTAAACCAGCCCAGATTTGTGCTTCCCGTTCGTCTAAACCTTTGGGTTCTATTCCTAACACTGAGCAAATTTTTTCAATCCAGGCGCGGGTTCCATCAGGTCCGATCGGGAATGGAGCACCAATTAGCTTACACTTACGACGGCGCATCAATGTAGAAGCGGTACGGGACAAGAACGGATTCATGCCAGATACATAATAGCCTTCTTCCAATACTGGCAATTCAGTGTAGCGCTTGGAAGGAAGCCAACCGGAAACTTTGATTCCTTGCTTCTTCAATTCTAAGGTTAGCTGAGTGACAACTGGATCGGGTAAAGAACCGAAAAGTACCAGCGGTGTGTGCTTGACATATTCCGATTCATCTGCTGCAACTTCCTCTTTTTTCTTGCCGAAATTCAGCAGTTGAGAGATAGCATTGCGTTCTACTTTCTGAGATTCCATGACAGGTGCTTTTTCAGGGCACTTAGCAGCCATGGCGGCCAAAACGGTATCTTCCCCTTGGGTAAAGGCGTAGTCTAAGCCATTGGCGCGGGCTGTGACGATGGGAATGCCAATTTCGGCTTCCAGCCTTGGTGCTAAACCTTCCAAGTCCATTTTGATGATTTCGGTGGTGCAAGTGCCGATCCAGACAATTACACTGGGGTTGCGATCGCGCTTAATTTGCAAACACAGCCGCTTTAACTCTTCATAATCATTCAATTGAGCGGAAATATCACCCTCTTCCAACTCAGCCATCGCATAGCGAGGTTCAGCAAAAATCATCACACCCATGGCATTTTGCAAGAAATAGCCACAAGTTTTAGTACCGATGACCAAGAAAAAGCTATCTTCAATTTTTTGATAAAGCCAAGCTACGCAGCTAATCGGACAAAATGTGTGATAATTACCAGTTTCGCATTCAAAATTTAAAGCTTCCGGTTCATTTGTAATAGCAGTCATAGCCTAAATCTTCTCCGTTTAAATTAATTGTTTTTTGTCGGGAACTGGAACTTACGCAAGAGAATACAAAATTTGAGCAAATAAGATCTGTGTGAGGGGGAAACTGCCCTCACAGCAGGCATTTAGTTTATCTAAACCCGTGAACGCAAAATACCTTTTGGTAGTTGTGAGTTTGAGCTGATTAAGAATTAATAACTCGAAACTCACAACCGCAAGATTCCTGAAGGAGAGGAGAGATTAGGAGAGATTTGGGCGATCGCCAAAACCTTACTTAAAATCCGACAAAAAGCCCGAAATTTCTTCATCCTCGTCGTCGGAATCCAAATCACTCAGACCTAAAGCATCTAAATCATCTTCATCAGGGTCTCCGGTGGTCGCTTCCCCCAAATCATCAAGTCCCAGATCGTCGAGATCGTCATCATCAGATACAGAGAATTCGTCAATTCCATCTTCATCCAAGTCACCTAGATCGAGTTCCAGGTCATTGGAGGTCGCGTCTCCAAAAGGGTCGGGTATCACTTCCGCCACAAAATCTTCATCTTCTTCTCCAAAGGGATCGGATATCTCTGTTTCGATATCCCCTGAAGTCAAAGTCCCAAATTCTGAGGCTTCATCTTCGTCGTCATCACCTAGGTCAAAAGCGCCCAAAGCCGAGGCTTCTTCATCTTCGTCATCATCACCTAAGTCCAGGCCCAAAGCTGAGGCTTCTTCATCCTCGTCATCATCCATGGCGAAGTCGGAGACAGCCTCTTCTTCGTCATCATCATCCATGTCGAAGTCAGAGACAGCCTCTTCTTCGTCATCATCATCCATGTCGAAGTCGGAGACAGCCTCTTCTTCGTCATCATCCATGTCGAAATCGGAGACAGCCTCTTCTTCGTCATCATCATCCATGTCGAAGTCAGAGATTGCCTCTGCTTCGTCATCATCATCCATGTCGAAGTCAGAGACAGCCTCTTCTTCCTCATCATCCATGTCGAAGTCAGAGATTGCCTCTGCTTCATCATCATCATCCATGTCGAAGTCGGAGACAGCCTCTTCTTCCTCATCCTCAAACCCATCCAAGGATTCCTCATCAGAGGAACTAAGTGCTGACGCTACCGCGGCAGCACCGGCTACTCCAGCGACCAATCCTGCTCCCGCTAAGACCGCAGCGCCTAATGGATTAGATTTGGTGGCTGCGGGGGCTGCTGGCTCAGGGGTGGCTGCCGGAGCAGCGGTGAGAGTTGCAGCGGCTGGGGTCGGAACGGCGGTCGGTGCTGTGACAGTTAGAGATTGACCAGCAGTAGGTTGAGCCGTAGGTTGAGCAATAAGTTGAACAGCATCTGAGGACATACCCAGAGCTAAGTCTGGGTCAAAATTTAGCCCCAGCACTTCGATGAGGCTGTCTGCATCCGGCTTGAGTTTTGAGAAGGGCAGCATTAATTGCTGGAGTTCCGGCTCCAGAGCAGCCGCAATTCCCAGGATGAGGTAAGAAACAGGCCTTTTCCCGCCGTCGGGTGTGGCGACCGTGTTGTCAGCCGTCATGTGCAGGAGCAGCCAAGCTCGATTTGCCTGGTAGTAGTCCAACCACTTCTGTTTGAGAGCAACTGAAAAAGTATCAAAAAAAGCCATAACCTCTTTATCCTCATCCTGATCGCTAGACCTATTAAACCATCATCAGGTTTAGCTCATCTTCCTCTTTCTTGACCACAGGTTGAACTGGATTTAGATAAAAATCTGACAGCAAGGAGAATAATTCGCGATCTGGCGTGTCATTGGGCACTACTCCTTCAGGTCTTGCCAAGATTTGATCGGCGATGTTGAGGTAGTAGTCGCAGACGTAGTTGAGGGATGGATCGTTCTCGGCCATTTCAAACAATGTTTTGCCTTTGACACGAGAAACGCGAATGTCTTCAATTAGGGGCAACACTTCCAGCACTGGCATGGGTACTGAGTCTATGTACTTGTCAATCAAGTCACGCTTGGAGGTGCGGTTGCCAATTAAACCAGCGAGTCGCAGGGGGTGAGTGCGGGCTTTTTCGCGGACTGAGGCGGCGATGCGGTTGGCGGCAAATAGGGCATCGAATCCGTTATCGGTAACAATCATGCAGTAGTCAGCGTAGTTCAATGGGGCGGCAAAACCACCACACACGACGTCGCCCAGGACGTCAAACAGGATGATGTCGTATTCGTCAAAGGCATTGAGTTCTTTGAGCAGTTTGACGGTTTCCCCGACGACGTAGCCACCACAACCAGCTCCTGCGGGTGGGCCGCCTGCTTCTACGCAGTCAACGCCGCCGTAGCCTTTGTAGATGACATCTTCAGGCCAAACGTCTTCGTAGTGGTAGTCCTTTTCCTGAAGGGTGTCAATAATTGTTGGGATCAGGAAGCCTGTCAGGGTAAATGTGCTGTCGTGCTTTGGATCGCAACCGATTTGCAAAACTTTTTTGCCACGTTTGGCTAAGGCAACGGAGATGTTGCAGCTTGTTGTCGATTTGCCAATTCCACCTTTTCCGTAAACTGCTAGTTTCACTCTTTGTTCTCCTATAGGTTTCTCTGAAAACGATCGGGGTTTGGGGTTTCACGCATTCATGTTGCGATCGCCCGGTGCGGCCATACCCAACTCCTGTGCCCTTAATGCAATGCCCCACTGCAATGCTTTTTTTGTCTCTTTCGGAGTCGGCTTTGTTATCTCTTTGAAAGCATTATTAGCTAACTTGCTGGGAAAAGAAAGGGGGCACAAAAATGAAAACGCTAGTAAATTAGTTCATTTTGCATCTTTGGGAATCTTAGCTGGTTTTTCAATCTCACAGTCTATTTTTAGGTTTTTTTTAGATTTAAAAGCTATTTTATAGTATTACTTTTAAATAAATAGGTACAAAAATAAAACAAAAGTTTACTTATGAAACAATCTGGACTTTGAGCTTTGAGTCTGGGATACAGACAGTTGGGGACTTGTGCGGGGAATTACTGCGGGTAAAAAGCGACTGATGGATGGGGCGAACTCGGAGTGAGTTCGACTAATGGGCTCTGGCGAGGTCAAATTCAAGTTAGCAGAAAGGGATTGCAGGTGATTTTGATGCGCTTTATGGGATTTTGTAAAATATTGTAAATTTTCAGGAATACTTGGCTGATGACGGTTGACATTCCTGGATGCAATCCGACTAAAGAAACAGGGTTTTTTACCGACTGTGCGGGATGCAACCTGTGTATTTTTGCTAAAAAACCCGGTTTCTCAGTCCCCATGCGTCCAGAACTATGTTGACTAATGTTATGGGTTATTAGCAGCCCCAAGGGAGTAACAAATAACCAATAACTAATGACAACTGACGATCGGAATTTCGATCGCAAACTCAGTACCTACTCCAGTTTCAGAAACGCATTCCAGCCGCCCCCCGTGTTGTTCCACAATTAAGTGGTAAGAAATAGACAGTCCCAACCCCGTACCCTTACCCACAGGTTTTGTTGTAAAAAATGGGTCAAATAATTTAGAACGAATACTATCCGGTATGCCGCCACCGTTGTCGGAAATTCGGATCGCCACAAAACCCGTGTCAATCACTTCCGTGCGAATAGTAATAGCGGGAAGACTCAAGGGAGAACTAACACTTGGCGAGGGTGGATTTGTGCTATTTCCCATGAACCATTTACCCTTCTTGATTTCTTCATCTACAGCATCTATAGCATTACTGATAATATTCATTAACACTTGATTTATCTGACCTGCACAGCACTCAACGTGGGGCAAATCGCCGTATTCTTTAATGATTTGAATAGCTGGATGTCCGCCTTGAGCTTTGAGTCGGTGCTGCAAAATCAGCAAAGTGCTGTCAATGCCTTCGTGAATGTCCACTAGCTTGATGTTAGCTTGATCCGATCGCGAAAAATTACGCATTGACAAAACTATTTGGCGGATGCGATCGGTTCCTACCTGCATGGAAGACAGAATTTTAGATAAGTCTTCTACTAAAAAATCGACTTCAATATCTGCTGCTGCTTCCCTAATTTCCGACACTGGTTCCGGGTAGTGATGCTGGTAAAGTGCCAAGAGTTGAATTAATTCTTTGACGTAATGACTGGTGTGAGAAAGATTGCCATAGATAAAATTAACTGGATTATTAATTTCATGGGCGATACCGGCAATCATTTGTCCCAAAGAAGACATTTTTTCTGTTTGGACAAGTTGACTTTGAGTTTGCTGTAACTTCCGCACAGTTTGCTCTAATTCCTGGGCTTGTATCTTCAAGGAATTTTGCTTGCGTCGCAGCACTTCTTCAACTCGCTGACGTTTAATAATATCTCGTCTCAACAATTCATTAGATTCTAAAAGTTGAGCAGTGCGTTCTTCAACTTGTTTTTTCAAGTCGTCATGAGCTTGGCGTAGAGCTTCTTCTGCCCGTTGTCGCTCTAAAATTTCTTGCTGCAATTGCTGATTTGCCAGTTGAAGTTGGGAGGCTCTATCATCCACTGCTTGTTGCAAAATTTCGATGGTGCCGTACATTTCAGATGGATTAAAAACGGGCGGCAAACTTGACTGAGACAGTACACCCAAAAGCTCTCCCTGAGTGCCAATTACGACCAAGCGGCGGACACAATGCCGCTGCATTTCCTGGTGAGCTTTCCACAGGGAATCGGTGGGAGATATACAAAATAAGGGGGAACTCATGGCATCAGCCACGGAGATTTGGGAGAAATTTAATTCGAGGGCGTGAAACTGCACGATATCGCGCTCAGTGACTATACCTACAGGAATTAATGGTGCGGAATTGGTGGTGAGAAATGGACTATTTTCGGTTGGTGCGATCGCGGGTTGTGTAGGGTCAATTGGGGTGTCAACGATCGCGATGTAATTGACTTGATGCTTGACCATGAGCTGCGCTAAATCGAGGGCTGAGGCAGTTTTTGGCGCATAAATGACTTCTTTGGTCATCACATCTGCTACACAGCGTAAATTGCTTTGTAGGTTAACTGGTTGCAGAGCTTCGTAAATTGCTTCGCGGGTGATGATTCCCAAAAGTCGATCGTCGGCGTCCACTAAGGGTAAATGCCGGATTTGGTGTTGTCGCAACAGGAAGATGGCGGTGAAAATATCTGGAGAATCGGATTGTTTGAGAGTAATGGGCGATGAAGTCATCACGTCAGCCATCGTCAGACCGATCGAACAAGCGGATGCCGTGGTTAACTTGATGATATCCCGCTCAGTGAAAATACCTATGAGTCGCGATTCTTTGACTACTAACACGCAACTGCGTTTGGTAGCGTTGGAAACTGGGTGTGGTCGATCGCCCGAAATGTGACAGGATATCCGCATCGGGTTCATCAGAGCCAATACCTTGGCGATGGGAGTTTCTGGAGTAACTATGAGAGGATGGCGATCGATCGCGCTATCTAAAGGTGACGAATAGAGGGGGCGAGTTTTTTGTCTGGTGGTTTGTGAACAGGATTTAATGGGTAATGGCTGTGGGTCACAATTTCTGAAATGTTGCAATTTGTGTTCCTGGAGCATAGTTTTTTATTAATTTTTCTTAATGAATTGTTACAATTTTGAAAACTTTTCTGGTCAGACGCAAGTATTAAGTACAGAACTTATGCAAAAGCTAAGAAAAAAAGGGTTTTTGAGTTAAGCGTTGGGCTTAAATCACACCAGGTTTGTTGTTCAGAAACCCAGTTTCTGAATCCTTCGTGAAGTAGTAGATGAAAGATGTTCGATCGCCTTAAATCTCATTTTTGGCCAAACCCCTTGTTTAATTTTTAATTTTTAATTGTTATGTCGTGGATGCCCTTAAGTCACCGGATTCATCATTTGCCCCTGATTCTAGCCGGTCCAATTTTACGTCGAACAGAAAGTCAGGCTGTGACTGTTTGGCTAGCTCTGAAAGCACCCCGCCAAGTCGAACTCCAGGTTTACTCGACGGAGGGGGGAACTGGCGAAACGATCGCTCAACCTTTGCTCCAAGGTACTGCTTCTACCGTGCCACTGGGCCAATACCTGCACGTAGTGGCCGTGACTGCCAAGCCGATCGACAGCAATTGCTTGACATCTGGGCAAATATATGCTTATAATATCGAGTTTGCTGGTTGCGAGTCGTCCGCAGTTCCAGGAGTGGAAAATGAGACAGAAAATCTCCTTTCTTGCCTGTGGCCTATCGCCGAGGATTTGTCTTGTTTGGGACCTGGGACGATCGGTTATTTCGATCACCAGTTGCCCACTTTTGCCCTACCACCGCAGGATTTAAACTATTTGCGGATTGTTCACGGTTCTTGTCGCAAGCCGCACGGAGGCGGACGAGATGCACTGCCAATCTTGGATAGTTCGATCGAACAGTTCGCAGGAATGGCAAATTCCAGACCTCACCAACTGTTTTTAACGGGTGACCAAATTTACGGGGACGATGTTGCCGATCCGATGTTGTGGGCTTTAACCGATGCTGGTGATGCACTATTGGGCTGGAAAGAGAATTTGCCCCTGACGAATGTTCAAATTCAAGATAATTTGTGTACCAGTATACCTAAAAACGGCAAAAAAACAAATAAGATTCGCGATCGAGTGACAGTTTCTACAGAGCCCCAGTTTCAGCAACAGCCAGAAATTCAGTATAAATACAAGCAACCAGTTGATTTGAAACCGGGAACTCGCACCGATATTGCTAGAGATTTTGGTGGCTTTACAGCAATGTTGGTGAATAAACCAGACAATGCGAAAAATCATTTGTTTGGTTTGGGCGAATATTGTGCGATGTATTTGTTAGTTTGGTCCCCTGTGCTTTGGTGCAAGGGTTTTCCGAAAGGTCAGGATATTTGCGATAATGCCAAGCAGGCAAAAGTCTGGGACCGAGAAGCTTTTGAACTGGAAAGTTTTGCTCGCAATCTGTGGAGAGTCAGGAGGGCGATCGCCAATATTCCTACTTATACCATTTGTGACGACCATGATGTGAGCGATGACTGGTATTTGAATCGAGAATGGTGTCACCGGGTGCTGGGTAAACCCTTCGGGCGACGGGTGGTGCAGAATGCTTTGCTGGCTTATGCTGTGTTTCAGGCTTGGGGAAATACGCCGCAACAGTTCGATGCAGGAACAGTGGGAGAGAAATTATTAACAACTGCTGCAAAATGGTCGGATTCTGCTGGGAGTGATGATTTAGCTTGGGAAAAAGTGGCTAAGTATTTGGGGATTCCGGCTGTTGATATTGAGACTAATTTGCCGAAGTTTAAATTAGATGAAGATGTTTTAATTTTGGATCGGGATGATGAGGCGTTGGAGTGGCATTTTACGATTAGAAGTTTTAAGCATGAGGTGATTGTGCTGGATACGCGGACTTGGCGGGGCTATCCGACGGAAAGTGCGATCGATCCGCCAATGCTTTTGACTCATAAAGGTTTTGAGGAGCAAATTCAGCAGCCTTTGAAAGAAACGGAATTGTTGAATGCAACTGGGAAGTTGGAGATTGAGGCAACTTTGGTTGTTTTACCTACAAATTTGGTGGGTTTGTGGATTATTGATGCGGTGCAAAAGTGGGATGTGGAGCACGGGAAGGTTTTTAATAGTGATGCGGGGGATGCTTGGAATTTTCATGAGTTGGCTTTTGTGAAGTTATTGGCGGAGTTTTTTAAGCGGCGCGGGAGGGTGATTGTGTTGACGGGGGATATTCATTATGCTGCTGCTGTGCGATTGAGTTATTGGTCGGATTGTCATTTTGGGGATTGTCGATCGAATATATCGAATATTGAGTCTTTGTCAAGGGTGGATGTGGATTTGGAAACCGCAAAGGCGCAGAGAACGCAGAGGGAGGAGAAGGAGGGTGTTTTGGGTTTGGATGGGGGGAAGGATAGAGCGAGTTTTCAATATTCTGTGTTGGCGCAATTAACTGCTAGTGCTTTGATTAATGAGGAGTGGAAAACTCATTTGATTCATACTAAGATTAAGTCATTGTTTCCTGAGCGGACTCACGAGTGTTTGGGATGGAATAAGCCACTGGAATTGGTGAAAGTTTCGAGGGTTAACAGCAAGAAGTCTGTCGCTGCTGCGGTGAGAAATAGACAATCTTTGCCGGATTGGGGTTATCGGATTGATTGGATGAAACGACAAAAGGCTCGTGTATTTTTGCAGCCTGAAAGTGGGATTGTGTCAAGTAAATCTGGTCGGAATCAGGGATGGTCTTTGGGGCAGAGGTTGTGGCAGATTGTGTCGCTGTTGTGGCGCAATCGCTGGCTGCAAGAGGGTGATGAGATTGTGGGATATAGCAATATTGCGATCGTTAGTTTTCAGTGGCCCGCTGATGGTGATGGGGAGAAGGCGGCGATCCAAAATGTTTATTGGCGGCCTGTTTGGGCACCGGATAGTGTGGTTTATAGTCAATATTTTGTGTCGTTAGAAACAAATCAGGATGATTAGAAAGCAGGTAGTTGAAACCCCATCTACACAGTGATAGTTATTGGGGATTATTCGTGATATCAAATTCCTTGACATTGGAATTATGATTTCTCTCATCTCTTTCTCTGTGTCCTCTGTGTTCTAGTCAGGTTAAATCATTCCGATACAACCGGGATTGATCTTATAGAGAAACATCAAGAAAAGCATCAAAAGTTGCCCGATCGCACATAGCAACTTGAGCACCCATTTTAGTGACGCACAAAGCGCCCGCAGCCGCCCCCCAAACCACCGCCTCCTCCAAGGACAAACCAGCATCTAAGGCGGCCGCAAAACCGCCGTTAAAAGCATCACCAGCACCCACAGTATCGATCGCCTGCACCGCAAAAGCCGGGACAAACAAAGTCCGATCGGCAGTCACAGCAACCACACCGCGATCGCCCAATTTGACGATCGCATTCTTCACACCCCGCTCCTGCAATTTTTTGGCCGCTTTAATCGCAGTTTCTGTATCATGCACCGCAAAGCCGACTAATTGACTAGCCTCCACTTCATTGGGCGCGATCGTATCAATTAGCGGATAAAGCTCTAGTGGCAAATCGGAACGAGCCGGAGCCGGATCTAGAATCACTCGCACCCCCGCTTCACAAGCAATCAAAGCAGCCCTGTGGACAACTTCCAGGGGAATTTCTAACTGCAACAACAAGCTTGTAGCACCGGGTAACAGTTTTTGGAGACGTTCGATATCGGCATCACCAAGATGATTATTCGCGCCCGGAATCACAATAATATTATTTTGACCGCCATCGTCTACGGCGATAATTGCTACACCTGAATGAGAGTTTTGGTCGATCGATATATTGTCTGTATTTAAACCAAAAGATTGTAAATTTGTCAACAATTCTTCCCCAAAATTATCATTGCCGACGCGCCCAATCATGTGAGTAGAAACGCCAAGACGGGCGGCCGCCACCGCTTGATTGGCTCCTTTGCCACCGCCGGTCGTCAAGAAATTGCTACCAATAATAGTTTCCCCTGGTACTGGCAACCGAGGGGTTTTAGCCACCAGGTCGAGATTGATACTTCCAAATACGATGATGCTCATAGGGGATGGGGGATGGGGGATAGGGAATGGGGCGATCGGGCATGGGGACGAACAACTAACTAATAACTAATAACAAATTAACTAATAACTAATAACTAATAACAAATAACAAATAACGTGTTACAACAGGTATGATCTACATCGGTCAATTCAATGGCTGCACTCACTCTCGATCGCAATCCCTGTGTCCTGCTGGTGGAAACCGACGAAGTTCTCGCCGGACACTTGAGTCTGGACTTGAAATCCTCTGGCTACGAACCGATAGTGGCTTCTAACATCGCCACGGGGAAACTTTTAGCCCAGGAATTGCACCCAGCTTTGATTGTGATTGACAGGATGTTAGGCCCTGAGTCGGGACTATCCCTATGTTCTCACATCAGGAGTGGGGGGAGTCGAGTGCCGGTGTTGCTGTTGATCGGGCGTGATACAGTGGACGATCGGGTGGCTTGTCTGGAAGCTGGCGCTGATGATTATTTTCTTAAACCTTACCGCACCGAGGAGTTTTTGCAGTTGGTGCGGTTGTATTTGCAGCCGGATACTACCAGCAACAACCAATTGAGGTTTGGGGATTTAGTCTTGGATTTGGCTAGTCGGCGCGCCTTACGCAACGATCGCGCGATCGACCTGACTATGAAGGAATATGAACTGTTAAAGTATTTGATGGAACATCCCCGCGAGGTGTTGACTCGCGAACAAATTCTGGAAAATGTTTGGGGTTACGATTTTCTGGGTGAATCAAACGTAATTGAGGTTTATATTCGCTATTTGCGGCTCAAGATTGAAGATGAGGGTGAAAAGCGGTTGATTCAGACGGTACGTGGTGTGGGCTATGTGATGCGGGAATCTTGAAAAAGTTTGAGGGAAGCAGAATTGCAGGTAGTGGAAAGTAGAGAAACCGGGTTGATTTTGCCAAACCCGGTTGGGGCTACCTACCAGCCTTAAAAATGCTTGACAATCTCTTCTATGGCCGATCGCAACTGGGGATATTCATACTGAAAACCACTAAGTAAAGTGCGTTTCGGCAACACTTGTTGACCTTCCAAAACAACTTTTGCCCCATCTCCCAACAGCAATTCTAAAGCAAAACTTGGCACCGGCAACCAAGAAGGTCGCTGCAAAACTTCTCCTAAAGTTTCGCACAATTCATTCATCCGCACTGGATGGGGTGCTGTTGCATTCAACACACCTTCAACTTGGGGATTTTGCAAAGCATACAAAATTAAATTCACCACATCATCCCGGTGAATCCAAGAAAACCACTGTTTCCCAGTGCCAATGGGCCCGCCAGCAAATAATCTAAAAGCAGGTAGCATTTTTGCCAGAGCACCTCCCATTCCCAAGACGATTCCCAGGCGCAAAATTACTAAGCGGGTTCCGGTATTTTTCACTTTTTCGGCTGCACTTTCCCACTCTTTGCAAACCGCAGCTAAAAAATCATCTCCCCCAGGGCTATTTTCCTCAAACTCAGCGGTTTCGCTAGTGCCGTAATAGCCGATCGCCGATGCACTCACCAACACAGATGGTTTAGGATTAGCATTGGCGATCGCCTCGACCAATTTTGCCGTTGTTAATTTGCGACTATCAAGAATTGCTTGTTGGCGCGCCGCCGTCCACCGTTCCTCAGCAATCGGAACTCCCGCTAAATTTACCACACCATCGCAGCCCCCGATCGAATGCTGCCAATCACCAGACTCGGCCGGAGAGTAACCGACAATTTCCAAATTCGGATAAGCTGAAGCGGGAAAAATTCGCCGAGCTCGCTCCGAGTCGCGGGCTAAAACCAGTATGCTATGTCCTTCCGAATGTAGCCTTTCTACCAAAGGGCTACCTACAAATCCCGTTGCTCCCGCGATCGCTACTTTCATCTTTTACCCGCAATTCACATTTTTAGTATTTTAGACCATCGTCCAAACAGTCTTAGATTATACAAAACTAGAGAACCAGGTCGATCGCCTCACCACAAGCCAAAGCTTGTTTTTTCGCTAAACTGATAATGAATGCAAGGATCGCAAACAATGCCTGGAAAACAACCAAAGCTTCTAATTGCTGCCACCATCATCGCAGCAGGTAGCGCCGCGGTCTACTTTTACTTCAAGGGTTTGACTGAACAAGTATCCAACCCTCTCGAAAGTGCCAAAGTCGTACCGGAAAAAGCAATCATGGCCGCGTTCATCTCCCCCAATCCCCAAGCGCTGTCACAGTTGGAGCGATTTGGCACCCCAGGGGCTCAAAAATTAATCGGCCAGGGTTTGAAGACTTTTCAAGAACAAAGCTTAGCAGGCACTGAAATTGACTATGACAAGGACTTAAAGCCTTGGCTGGGCGGCGTGATGGTGGCTTTACTCCCCCCTGATGGCGAGGCGAAGACTGAGCCTCCCAAACTGCTGCTAGTTGTCAGCGTCAAAAATAAAATTAGTGCTTGGAATTTTGCCAATAAATTAAAATCTCAGCAAGGTGCAAAAACTCAGGAAAGCGAATATCAAGGGGTAAAAATTTCTGAGATTACAGAACCAACAGGAAAGGGCTACAGCGTGGCTTTGCTTGACGATAAATTAGTTATAGCTCCGTTGAAAAAGCCTGTGCAATTGGCGATCGATACTTTTAAAGGACAGCCTTCCCTCGCCACTAAGCAGAGTGCAACTAAGTTTTTGTCTGACAGTGCAGGGGTAGAAAATCCGATCGCCACTGTTTATATTGCTGACTACCAGGCTGCAATGCAGCAATTTCAAGCTAATTTGCCACCGAATGTTAAGTTACCTTCCACACTGTTTTCCCAGTTCCAGCAAGTCAAGTCAATGGTTGCAGGAATTGGGGTAGACAGTGCGGGGTTGAGGGTAAAAACTATTGCTCAGTTAGACCCCAATTTTCCTGGGCAAAAGCCCCAAGCTGCCTCGAAATTGTTGCCGAGATTTCCTGGTGAAACTATCGCTGTAGTTGGCGGCCAGGACATCGCTAAAATCTGGTCTCAAGCTACCGCAGATGCCAAAGATATCCCCGAAGTTGACCGGGGAATTCAGCAAGTGAGGGATAGTTTTAAGCGGTTGAATTTGGATGCGGATCGAGATGTTTTTGGGTGGATGAATGGGGAATTTGCGATCGGGGCGATCGGTTCCAATCAAGGCATTTTGTCTCAGTTGGGGATGGGGGCTGTGATGATTTTTGAAACGAGCGATCGCCCCGCAGCCGAAACCATGCTTACCAAATTAGATGCGATCGCCAAAAGCAATCCCAGTGTCAGCGTCGCCCCCAGACAACTTCAGGGTAAGGAGGTGACGGAATGGAAAATACCCCAGCAAGGAACTTTATTCGGGCACGGCTGGCTGAATCAAAATACCATGTTTGTCGCTTTCGGCGGGCCTTTAGTTGAGGCGATCGCCTCACCACCGCCACAGCCTTTAAGCACCAGTCCGAGTTTTCAGGCGATCTCGACTTCTGTGTCCCCAGGCGATCGGGGTTACTTTTATTTGGACATGGACAAAACCATGTCCTGGGCTAACCAATATTTGCTCAAAGCAGCACCAACTTTGATTTCACCGCCCACCGCCGAAGTGCTTAATTCTCTGCGAGGAGTTAGCGTTGTCACCAGCGCCCCAGAACCGTCCATTACTCAATTGGAAATGCTGTTTTCTTTCAAATCTAATTAGCACTTTTAACCTGATTCCTGGGCGAAACCTCCATTTTTCAATTACACAGATGTTGAGTTTTGTCAACCCTCTGTTAACCAAGATGATTATGGGCAGTCACAAACACAACTCTAGACAAAAATCTGCCAAGTCAAAAATTAAGTTGATTTTGTGGTAAGTTTGCCAAAAATTGCATCTAAATGACCGCAGCCACCTAAAATAAACTTTGTAGTTTGTTCAAGGGTGTGCAATCTGACTGCTTTCCAACAAAATTAATGCAACTTTCATGGTGCTAAAAATTCTCCTGCTGCCCCTAGGGTTTCAATTTACATCCCCAGGCCCGATCGTCTTTGAATTCGGCCCCCTAGCTGTCCGGTGGTACGGCTTGTTGATTGCTTCTGCTGTTTTGATTGGGGTGAGTCTATCCCAATACTTAGCGGCCAAGCGTCGCGTCAACCCTGACTTGCTGGGCGACTTGGCAATTTGGCTAGTTGTGGGCGCTATTCCTTGTGCCCGAATTTATTACGTTGCTTTCGAGTGGCACCAGTATGCCCAGCGCCCGGAGGATATTATTGCGATTTGGAAAGGGGGAATTGCTATTCATGGGGCGATTTTGGGCGGCACGATAGCCGCTTTAATTTTTGCCAAAATTCAGCAAGTTTCTTTTTGGAAATTGGCAGATTTAGTTGCCCCTTCGGCAATTCTTGGTCAAGGGATTGGACGCTGGGGAAATTTCTTTAACTCAGAAGCCTTTGGCCGTCCTACAGATTTACCTTGGAAACTGTATATTCCTCTAGAACATCGACCACAGGAATACGCGAATTTTGAATATTTTCATCCCACATTTCTCTACGAATCTCTGTGGAATTTGACAGTATTTGGGTTGCTACTGACTTTGTTTTTCCGTGATTTGCAGGGTAAGATTCGCTTGAAAATCGGTAGTTTATTTTTGGTTTATTTGACCGCTTACAGTTCTGGTAGAGTCTGGATTGAAGGGTTGCGAACTGACAGTTTGATGTTTGGGCCGCTGCGGACAGCACAGATGGTAAGCTTGACTGGGATTGTTTTAGGTTTGGGCGGGTTGGCTTGGCTTTATTATTTCGATCGCGCTTTGCCTGATGTTGTTTCCCCTAAATGCGATCGGGCAGAACTCCCTCAGCAGTCTCCTGAAGATCAATAAAAAACCCCAGAGATTAATCTCTAGGGTTCAAACCAGGGTGCATCTACCATCCCTTTGTTCTAGCCGAAAGAGGTGCATCAGGAAACTTGGGCTGAGACGCACACAGTCAGCCGTTTTTCGGTGGGAATGCCGACTGTTTCTATGATTTGACCGTCGGCCAATTTTAAGAGATACTTGACGGTGGAGTCTGGTGCGACCGATCGATAGTGAATAGTCGATCGCCCGATCGGAATATCCGCAACAGTCTCGCGCCACTGTTTCGAGAATACAGAAATCTCAGACAGCGATCGTGCGCCTCTCTCATAAATCCATTGGTACAACTGCTTTCCACGATAAGCAGGTTGCCCATGTTGCTGCACCCACTCCGTTAACTCAGCCAAACTCGCCCCCAACAGAGGTGGAATTTTACCAGACTCAACAGCAAAAATACCAGTCTTGCCAGACTGATTCGCACCCTTGGAATTACCAGAAGAGTACACCTGAGAAACGGAAGTAGGAGACATAGGTCATCAAAAAATTTAAAGCCACCCTCTATCTTAAAACTTTTCGACCAAAGCTGCCGACCATCTGGTGCGAAGTTGGCCACAATGGACTTGATCAATATTTTCTGCCAATTAATTCGTCAGGATGAAAATTGCTTGCGTAGCTTGGCGAATGGCAGATCTATATATGTATACATTGCATAGGCTAATACAAAGGAAATCAGGAGACTCATCGCTCCCTGCAAAGCCATAGGCATTTTAGGTAAATAAAGATAAACAAGTTGAAGCACAGTATCGTGTACTAGATAAAGCGAGTATGAAAGCAAACCAATAAACCGCATCCAACTCCAATTGAGAATTTGAAATACTCCCCAATCTGGAAAACGGATAGCAGCAATAAAAACAGAATATAGTCCAATACCTTGAATAGTGTAACGCAATGTATACCGAAACTCAGGATAACGACAGATAAACGAGAACATAAGTAAACTGATTCCTGCTGGTAGTAAGAAATACTTCCACAGTCGGTCCGAACCATAGTGAACATCTAATACTGGGTTGCCATAGACCGCTAATGCACAGCCAAACAGTATGCTATCTATTCGGGTATCTGATAAATGCAAGATACGAGCTTCCGTTGCTCCCATCCCAAACACTAGAACACATCTCCAAATTAGAATCACCAAGCAAAGTCCCAAAAAAATCAACATTTGCCTTTGGCGACTCACACGCATTTTGAGTAAAGTCATGTATAGAAAAGGGAAAACAAGGTAGAAGTGTTCCTCAACCGCCAGAGACCAATAGGCACCACTACCAGGAGCTACTCCATAGGCACCAAAAAAAGTTTCATAATAATTATAATAATGTAGAATCTGACTCACCAAAGCTGATAGTCTGATGGGTTCTTTAAATACACCTATTAATGTCAAGGTAGTTCCTAGGAATAAGGCTAGATAGAACCCAGGCCAAATTCGCAGAATGCGTCGCAAATAAAAATGTTTTAAATCAATGAACTGATTTTGTTCATATTCACGTCTCAGCAAAGTTGTGATCAAATATCCACTTAAAAAGAAAAAGACTGTTACACCAAAGGCTCCAGGGATAATATGATTCAGCCCTGCATGAGATAAAAAGACAATCAGAAAAGCAATAGTCCTAATGCCGTCCAAGGAAGGGATGTAAAATTTGGATGGTGTCATGATAAATCTTTTGCGAAGGAATTGACCTTTTTTTGATAAGTGCATATTACATCAAATAGTTTTTGTATGTCCAGTCCCACTTACTCTTACTTATAGTCCTCGACGCATTTCAAGCTAATTACGTTTCACCGAACGGGTGACAAGCTAGCTGAAAGTCATAGAGGAAATAGCTTTGGGGGATATCGCCTCTTTAAAAATTTGTTGGCTGCGATCGCACCTAACAAGTTATGGTCAATAAACCTGTCAATAACCGAAAGGCCCACAAAGTTGATTTTTGGCTAAATTTGCCAAAAATTGCGTCTAAATGACCACAGCCACCTAAAATAAACTCTGTAGTTTGTTCAAGGGTATGTACATTTAACTGCTTTCCACAAAAATTAATGCAAATTTCATGGTGCTAAATATTCTCAGGCTGCCGATCGGGTTTCAATTTACATCCCCCGGCCCGATTATCTTTCAACTAGGCCCTCTAGCGGTTCGCTGGTACGGTTTGTTGATTGCTTCTGCCGTCTTGATTGGGGTCAGTCTTTCCCAATATTTAGCCGCCAAGCGTCGCGTCAACCCTGACTTGCTTGGCGATTTGGCAATTTGGTTAGTTGTGGGCGCTATTCCTTGTGCCCGAATTTATTACGTTGCTTTCGAGTGGCACCAGTATGCCCAGCGCCCGGAGGATATTATTGCGATTTGGAAAGGGGGAATTGCTATTCATGGGGCGATTTTGGGCGGCACGATAGCCGCTTTAATTTTTGCCAAAATTCAGCAAGTTTCTTTTTGGAAATTGGCAGATTTAGTTGCCCCTTCGGCAATTCTTGGTCAAGGGATTGGACGCTGGGGAAATTTCTTTAACTCAGAAGCCTTTGGCCGTCCTACAGATTTACCTTGGAAACTGTATATTCCTCTAGAACATCGACCACAGGAATACGCGAATTTTGAATATTTTCATCCCACATTTCTCTACGAATCTCTGTGGAATTTGACAGTATTTGGGTTGCTACTGACTTTGTTTTTCCGTGATTTGCAGGGTAAGATTCGCTTGAAAATCGGTAGTTTATTTTTGGTTTATTTGACCGCTTACAGTTCTGGTAGAGTCTGGATTGAAGGGTTGCGAACTGACAGTTTGATGTTTGGGCCGCTGCGGACAGCACAGATGGTAAGCTTGACTGGGATTGTTTTAGGTTTGGGCGGGTTGGCTTGGCTTTATTATTTCGATCGCGCTTTGCCTGATGTTGTTTCCCCTAAATGCGATCGGGCAGAACTCCCTCAGCAGTCTCCTGAAGATCAATAAAAAACCCCAGAGATTAATCTCTAGGGTTCAAACCAGGGTGCATCTACCATCCCTTTGTTCTAGCCGAAAGAGGTGCATCAGGAAGATCGGGTAAACTGAGCACTTTTTGTTTAAAGTTGAGTTTGACAGACCAAAATCCCCAATCCCCCATCCCCAATGCAGAGTGAATCCTTGATGCCCGGAGTGTATATTGTGGGTGCAGGCCCAGGAGACCCGGATTTATTGACTGTTAAGGCTCAAAAATTACTGGCTGTCGCCGATGCCATCTTGTTTGCTGATTCCCTAGTACCAGAGCAAATTTTGCAGGGGGTGCGCGCCGATGCTGAAATTATCCAAACTGCCGATAAGACTCTCGAAGAAATTGTACCTTTGATGGTGGAGCGAGTGCGGGACGGCAAAAGTGTCGTCCGCCTCCATTCAGGAGATCCATGTCTCTACGGGGCTGTGGGCGAACAAATGCAAGCTTTAGCCTCTGCCGGCATTCCTTTTGAGGTCATACCGGGAATTAGCGCTTTTCAACTGGCTGCTGCTAAACTAAAAATTGAGTTGACAGTGCCGGGAATTGTCCAGACAATTATTCTGACCAGAATTAGTGGTCGAACAGAAGTACCCCAACGGGAAGAATTGGCCAGTTTAGCGGCTCATCAAGCCAGTTTGTGTCTGTATTTGAGCGCCCGCCACGTCGAAGTGGCTCAAACTAAATTGATGGAACATTACCCATCTGATTTACCTGTAGCGATTTGCTATCGCCTAGGCTGGCCTGATGAAAAAGTTTTGCTGGTTCCCCTTGACAAAATGGCTGTTGTTACTCGCGAAAATAACTTGATTAGAACGACTATGTATGTGATTAGTCCGGCCTTGGGTCAAAATGTGGAAGGGCGATCGCGTCTTTATCATCCAGAGCACGATCGGCTGTTTCGTCATTAGTCATATCAAATCCGGTAACATCGGAATTATTCATCTCTCTTATCTCCCTCTGTGTTCTCTGCGTTCTCTGTGGTTAAATCATTCCGATGCAGCCGGAAACGATATCATTAGGTATTAGTCATTAGTTAGTTGGCAGTTTCCATGCCCGATGCCCAGCCCCCAAGGGGGGAGGGAATTGGGAATTGGGAATTGGGCATAGTTTCTTCCTTCTTCGTTCTTTTATTAATTACCAAACCGGGTCAACATAAAGATTAATTGTTACTTGGTCTTTTCCTGAAGGTATGCCGGAAATACAAGCACAAATTACCTCTCCGTCTTCCAGTTCCACTTCGCAAGCGTGACAAGAACCCATGAGACAGCCGGTGGGAATAGAAATTCCCGCACGTTTAGCGACATCCAGCAACAGTTCTCCCGGTTCAGCTTCAACCGTTACATTTTCTGGTAAAAAACAAATTTTTGTCATTCAAACTTCACCTCATATTTTTATGACTGTTGACTAATGTTATGGTTTATGGTTTATGGTTTATGGTTTATCAGTTATCAGTTATCAGTTATCAGCAACCCCAAGCGAGTAACAAATAACCCTTCGACTTCGCGGTTCCTGAGCGTAGCCGAAGGACCCGGCACCGCCAAGAACCAATAACAAATAACCAAGAACCAATAACCAAGAACCAATAACCAAGAACTAATAACTACCCTAAAATATGTTTGATATCTAAATGCTTTTCAACCGTATCTGCAAGACGGTCTAACAGAGCTTCCCGATGTTCCCGGTAATTAGGAATTCCTGTAGGTAGGGCTTGCAATCCTCGCTGCTGCCGCAAGTGATTTAACCAAGCCCGCCGCCAAGCTCCGTTATCAAAAATACCGTGCAAGTAAGTACCCCAAATAGATTGGAAATTATTGACCATCCCCAAACTAGCATCGTCAAACAGGGATTTAGTCAAATCTGACTCCAACATTTGGGTTATTCCTTGGTGGATTTCGTAACCTGAAACTGGTAAACCCGGTTGAGGATAATGAGAAGTTACGGTGCGCTGACGGGCTATTTTATTAGGTGCGATCGCAGTTTTCAAAGGTAACAATCCCAAGCCTTTAAATTCTCCCTTTTGTCCCTCAAGGCCTTCTCGATCGACTATACTTTCTCCCAGCATCTGAAACCCCCCACAAACTCCCATTACAGTGCCGCCAGACACTAAATATTTTTTAATGGCTTCTGCCATACCCGTTTGTCGGAGTACCTGCAAATCAGAAATTGTAGTTTTAGAACCTGGTAAAATTACTGCATCTGGATGGCCTAACTCGTCTTTGGGGCTGACATATTTGACTGTGACAGTAGTTTCCGACTCCAGGGGGTCAAAGTCGGTAAAATTAGAAATACGGGGCAAGCGGATGACAGAAATATTCAGGTCTGTGTGAGAACTGGAAGAACGTCGATCGAGTAAATCGAGAGAGTCTTCGGCAGGAAATACTTCGTCTATCCAAGGAATTACACCAACTACGGGAATGCCTGTACGTTCTTCTAGCCAAGTTAGCCCTGGATCTAAGATAGATTTTTGTCCTCGGAATTTATTAATAATGAAGCCTTTAATTAAAGCTCGTTCGTCTGGATCGAGCAATTCCAAAGTACCGATAATGTGAGCAAAAGCTCCGCCGCGGTCTATATCAACTACTAGCAAAGTCCGAGCATTCAAATGTTTAGCTACGCGCATATTTGTTAAATCCCGGTGCTTGAGATTAATCTCCGCAGGGCTGCCGGCTCCCTCGCAAACCACCATGTCAAATTGGTGACTCAACAATTCTAAAGATTCCCGAATAACTTGCCAACCTCGATCGAAATATTCTTCGTAATATTGAGTAGCTCGAATATTGGCGATCGCCCGACCCTTCATAATTAATTGAGAAGTCATATCTCCTTGGGGTTTGAGCAAAATGGGATTCATTTCTACCAAAGGTGCTACACCGGCGGCCCAAGCCTGAACTGCTTGAGCGTAGCCAATTTCTCCCCCAGCCGCAGTGACATAGGAATTCAGTGCCATATTCTGACCTTTAAAGGGAGTGACTCGCCACTGGCGGCGAGCAAAAATGCGACACAAAGCTGCAACCAGTAAAGATTTCCCTGCGTGAGAAGTTGTTCCCACTACCATAACTGCTTTCATAATATTGATTTCACCTAAATTTAATCCAAAAATTATCGAAGATTTTGTGAATGCTGAATACAAAAAGAAAAAAGTTTTTTCTAAAAAATCTGTTTTTTTACCTGGTTATGAAGGCAGAAAGCAGAATGTGACATACTCCCACATCAAATCTGAGTACAGATTATGATGTGGGCTTCTTAACAGCCCGATGAAGGGTATGTAAGATTTCCTTGATGGTACTGTTATCCATAGAACCAACTATAGAAAGATTCCCACTAGGGCGTTTTATATGGAATCCTCACCTCACACGCCTTTCATCCCACACTAACCGAGGCGGTATAGTGTGGGGATTCCCGTCTGTCTAGCTAAAAAGTTCTAATTTCTACCTTTTGGTTGGTGTTTTAGAGAGTCTTTTGGTCAGAGTCGGAAAGATTTTCCGACTTGGATTCATCGGCGGCTTTGTCAGTTTTCAGCAGATTGGGAGTTGGGGGATTGGGATGAATCAATTCCGGTGTATTTGCTGAGGCGATCGACTCTACCTGCTGTTTTATGGAATTGTCGATCGCCTCTGATAACAGTTCCACTTCCGCAGGTGTTGGCGAAACCACATCCACCACTGTAATTTCAGTAATTTGAATCGGAGAAATCACTGTTTCTTCTGAAATCAATTCTGCCATTGCTTCCACATCCAGAGGAAATGGTACTCCTGGAATTTCATCAGGGACGGTGCTGCTAGTTTCTGCCGCCACTTCTAGGGCTGCTTCGGCTAATTCAGATGCGATAATTTGGTCAAACTCCGGTGTAGAAATTGCCCCTACTTCAGATGCAAGTTGTTCGATCGACTCTGAAGGCACTTTCGGTGTTGTCACCGGAGTATTGGGTATGGACTTGGTTTTCTCAGCCCCCCGGCCCAATAAACCGCCCAGACTATTTTTGATATTGCCAAACAGACTGCTGAAACCCGCCGATTTTTTAGGGGCTTTGACAGCAGTTGATTCGGCTGCTGGGGCTGCCGTTGGGGTCGCAGACGGGGACCCTTTAGCTGCTACCCTCCACATCTCCTCAAAGTCATCGACTTCTGGCTCTTGTTTAAGGTCTGGTTGAGCCTCTGCTGTCTCCAAAGTTGGTGTGGTGGCAATTTCTGAAACTTTTGCCCCGATTGTCGTGTCGCTAGTTGGTGCTGATTCTACAGAGGCTGGCGAGGTGTCAGCCACAGGAATTGCGATCGACTCCTGTATTTCCTTAGTTGCTGGTGGTGTCGAGTCTGGAAGTGGCAACAATTCAGGGGCGATCGCACTTTCTGCCACGATTTCGGGTAATGGGGAAACCACCGCAGGTTCCTCTGTTTTTACCAGGCGATCGGCAACAGGTGCTGGCACCACATCAGATTTCGGCTTGGGCGCTCTCACAAACTTAGGTTTTTTCGTTGCTGGTTCTGGTTTTTTAGCAAACATCCCCGTCAACGCGCCACCCATACCCCCCGGCAAATTTACCGACTGAGGAATCGGCGTTTGCTGAGCAATAGGTGTAACTTGTCTGCGTAAACTCAAAGTTTCCCAGGCGAACCAGCCCAAAAGAGCCACGGCCGCCATTTGACCAAGCAGGAGAGCACCGGTAATTCGCCCCGCACAAGCCCATAAAATTAACGCATAGAAAAGTCCCACCCCACTCCAGGCAAAATCGCTTTTGCGGTGAACTTCTGGAAAAAAGAAAGCAGCCATGTAAATACTGAAGCTGCCTAGACCGACCGCCAACGCTAGAAAGTATGCAAGCATATTGTCGGCACCTCCGCTTTGTCAAATAACCTCTACGGGCTAATTCTACCTTTCAGGGGTGTCCGGTGGCAGCTTTCTCTAGGACAATTTTTGACTTCTGTGAGGGAATAGGCAAGAGGGAAGAGAGAAGAAGGGGAGGGGGTAGGAGCAGTCGCGGGGGGGAGCCCCTACCAGAGAATCAAACAGCCCTGCCCTCTCCCCCTTCGGGACTATGTGTAACTTGTGATACATATCACTGATATAGATCGATGCGATCGCACGGAAAGGTGAAAGATGTTTGTATCTTGATGGTGTAAGAGAAATGATGCCAGAGTGCATCTTAATATTGGAGGCAGTGCCATGTTGGAAAAAATGTTGTTAGCCCTCGGCTTAACCCTATCACTGCAAGTATTTGCCGGACTAAGTACGTCCCCAAAATCACCTCAAAATTACGTATTTCGCTCGAACCAAACTTTGACTCAATTCCTAAAACTTCCCCTCGTTGCATTACCGAACCGTGCCGAGAGTGAAATCTAATCCTAATTTTACTTGCCAGTGCGATCGGACTGACCAAGAGTATTTTTTTGATATTTTCCTTGATAGGTTCTATTTTCGTTGTAGAGTATAGTCACTGTTAAACCTAGGAGAGTTAAAATGGCGCTTAGCGATATTCTATTGAATGAAAATAACCGAGACAATTTTGTTGATGATTGTGTAAAGTTGATCGACGAACAAGTTGCTTCCGCGTCGGGATTGGGTGGTTTGGCTCTGAAAGCGGCTTACTCTACTGTCAAGGGGATACGAGCTGATTATTGTGCCCAAGTCGTAGATCAACTGCTGCCAGACATCTCTAGCGCACTCGATCCCATGTGGACTGAAGCAGTAACCAATGGCAACCCCGTCGAATATCTTGCCCAAAGAAAATCTCAAGTAGCTGACGAATTGCTCCAAATCAGCGACGCCAGAGTCGAAAACAGCACCAGAGCCATGGTAAAAGGAGCCTATGGCAAACTGCGCCCCTCAGCTAAGAATTACGTGGAAAAGGGAATACCTGATTTAGCCAAAATCATTGATAAATATAATAGTGCCGGCTGATAACTAAGCCAAATTCAAACAACCGAATACTCACCCCGAACCCCGATTTTTTATAAAAAATCGGGGTTCTAAGTAAATCCACTTAATTAAACGTAAAATACCCATGACCGAAAAGCTGACTGCATAAGTCTTCTTCCTGAATTTCCCTCCTAGGGGGGGCAGGGGGGGGGTTCTTCTTCCTGATTCCTGATTCCTGAATTTCCCCCCTAGGGGGGGGCAGGGGGGGTTCTTCTTCCTGATTCCTGATTCCTGAATTTCCCCCCTAGGGGGGGGCAGGGG